>NZ_JAIVFV010000012.1 GCF_020829445.1 Nostoc sp. CHAB 5836 | reverse complement strand
TAGAGCGGTTTAGAGCGCATTTTAACTGTTCTCATCCACCAGCTACTAATGATATGTCAACAAATGGAATCTGTTTTTCTTCCATTTGTTGACATATCATTAGTAGCTGGTGGATGAGAACAGTTAAACGCCGCGCTATGTGGCAAGCTATGACCACCAAAGCTTTTGCTTCCATAATCGTTAAGGGACGGCGCATATGCGCTCTTCGTAGCGGGTTAGAGCTACGCATTCGCCATAAATTCACCCTGTCTTTAACAATTCCTTTGAGATCCAACTCTTGAGCAAAAGCCAGGATTGCTTCTGAACCACCGAGTTCTAAAGCTTCAATTGCCAATAAAATCAGGTCAATTTGCAACCGCGTCCTTCGAGGACAGGTTTTGGAAGCGATCGCCGGATCTGGTAAAGTGTCCAGAACCATCGGCAGTGACTCTTGGGTTGAACTGTTGAACGGCGTTAAACTTGCTGAGACATTCATTCTATAAATACCTTATGCGGTTCCAACAGATTAGGTAAAACAAATTTAAGATCGGTAGCCAAGACTTGAACACTAGACTTGTGGCAGTAGTATGACTACCTGATATATACATTAGTTAACTCTTTCTAAGTAGAGCGGCGTAAATAATTAAAGGTTTGTAGTGAACGCGAGTGCGTCTCGTAGAGAGGACTTTAGTCCTCATTTGAGGGCTGAAGCCCTCACTACAAACTAATATCAAGATTTTTTACATTACTTAACCTAGTTTGATTTATTCTCACCGACTTACTTACTCAAAGTTTTCCCTATATTGAAATCAAAGTTTTAAAACATAAGTTAATTCACCTCATTTATGAGCGCAACACCTTTTCTAGCTTGATTTAGATTCTAATTATCGTCAATCAAGGGCGGAGCTTCAGCCTCGACCCCTAGCGTATGACATTATAGTGTACGATTTTTCAGGTATCTGAAATTAGACATTGGGCATTGGGCATTGGTTATTAATTCATCTCCCCCACTCCCAATTCCCAATTCCTCATTCATCATTCCCCACAGACGCGATGAATCGCGTCTCTACTCCCTACTAACCACTTTATGGATTTGAAGTCTCTGGTTCGTGACATTCCAGATTTCCCTAAACCCGGAATTTTATTTCGGGATATTACTACGTTGCTGCGCGATCCAGAGGGACTGCGCTACACTATTGACTTTTTAACACAAAAATGCGATGAAACTGGCATAAGGGCCGATTATGTCATTGGTATGGAGTCGAGGGGATTCATTTTTGGTTCACCTCTAGCTTATAAATTAGGAGCTGGTTTTATTCCCGTCCGCAAAAAAGGTAAGTTACCAGCAGCCGTTCACTCCATTGAATATGAACTAGAGTATGGTACAGACTGCCTAGAAGTGCATCAAGACGCTTTACACCCAGGTAGCCGAGTTTTGATTGTAGACGATTTGATTGCCACCGGTGGAACTGCGAGTGCGACAGCAAAATTGGTGCAGAAGATTGGCTGCGAACTTGTAGGGTTTGGGTTTATTATCGAGCTACGGGATTTACAAGGACGTAAATATCTGCCAGACGTGCCGATAATCTCTGTAATTGAATACTAGTTATTTGTCATTGGTCATTAGTCATTGGTCATTAACAAAGGACAAGTGACAAATAACAAAGGACAAATGACAAATGACAAAGGATAAAAGACAAATGACATCTACGAGAATTTCCTTGGAGACAGGTCGGAATTGGCTAATAAGGCTAGTCACGAGCGAAACTTTTGTTTATGTGGTAAAGCGGCTATTGCAGGCACTGCTGACTTTGCTATTGGCAGCAGCGTTGTCGTTTTTCATTATTCAACTCGCTCCTGGGGATTATGTAGATACGCTGCGGCAAAATCCGAAGATATCTCCAGAAACAATTCAGGAAACCACGCGAAGGTTTGGTCTGGATAAGTCTTGGCCAGAGCAATTTTGGCTGTGGCTATGGCGGATCTTGACAAAAGGGGATTTTGGCACGAGTTTTATTTATCAACGTTCCGTATCCTCGCTGTTGTGGGAACGGGTGCCAGCGACTTTACTATTAGCGATCGCATCTTTAATTATCACATGGGCGATCGCCATCCCTCTAGGGATCTTTGCTGCTGTTAAACAAAATAAGCCAGCAGATCGGATTTTACAGGTAATTAGTTATGCTGGACAAGGCTTTCCCAGTTTCATCACTGCCTTAGCCTTACTGGTTTTTGCCCAAATGACCTCGCCGCTATTCCCAGTAGGTAGTATGACTAGTATCAATCACTCAGAACTATCGTGGTTTGGCAGAATCTTAGATATCGGCTGGCACATGATATTACCCACCATCGCCCTCTCAATTACTAGTTTTGCTGGTTTACAACGCATCACTCGCGGCGAATTATTGGATGTGCTGCGTCAAGATTACATCCAAACAGCTCGTGCTAAAGGTCTACCAGAAAACCGCGTCATCTACGTTCATGCACTCCGCAATGCGATAAATCCCTTAATTACCTTATTGGGTTTTGAATTAGCTGGTTTATTAAGTGGTGCTTTCATCGCCGAATTTTTCTTCAACTGGCCCGGTTTAGGGAGGTTGACTCTACAGGCTTTACAAGCTCAAGATTTATATTTATTAATGGCAAGCTTGGTAATGGGCGCAGTATTACTGATCGTGGGCAATTTAATCGCCGACTTAATGCTCAAATCCGCCGATCCACGCATTCGCTTAGAAAATTTGAATTAGTCATTGGTCATTGGTCATTGGTCATTGGTCATTTGTCATTGGTCATTTGTCATTGGTCATTTGTCATTTGTCATTGGTTTAACTTTAACTCTCCCATCTTCATCTCCATGCTGTCCGAAGTATATTACTTGGTGCGCTCAAAAACTGACGGTAATTATCTGGTAGCTCGTCCTGACGCTGAAACATCAGGTTATTTGTTACTGTTTCAGGAAAACTTTGATGCCCTTAGCTATCTCAACACCCATGCGGCAGAAGTAGCAAATCGCTTTGCTGTCGAATCTATTGCGCGTACACAGCTGGGAAACTTGCTCAAACGTTGGGGTTTTAGCGGTGTGGGTATTGTAACTGACCCATTGCTACCCAAAGTTGAGTTTTTACAGCATAGTTAAGCTGTGCCAAGATATGGATTCACCTTGTTCAGCTTCCTGAAAAATTTTATCCAGATTCGTAGGAACAATAAAAAGAATGTTGACTGTTGCATTGCCAAAAGGCGAACTACTTAAAAATAGCATTCGCCTGCTACAAGCTGCGGGATTAGACTTTAGTGCTTTTTTAGATTCAGGAACTCGCCAACTTCAAATTCCTGACCCTAGCAGACAAGCGAAAGGTTTGCTAGTGCGGGCGCAAGATGTGCCCGTTTATGTAGAATATGGTCAGGCACAACTGGGTATTGTTGGTTACGATGTGCTGCGAGAGAAACAGCCACAAGTTGCCCACTTAGTGGATTTGCAGTTTGGGCATTGTCGGATGTCGGTGGCAGTAAAAGCATCCAGTTCTTACCGATCGCCTTTAGATTTACCAACGCATGGTAGAGTTGCTTCCAAATATGTGAATTGCGCTCGTGAATATTTCCACAGCCTGGACTTACCAGTGGAAATAGTACCATTATATGGTTCAGTGGAACTAGGGCCAATTACTGGAATGTCAGAAGCGATCGTTGATTTAGTTTCCACAGGGCGGACTTTGCACGAAAATGGTTTGATTGAAATTGCCACTCTGTATAAAAGCACAGCGCGGTTGATTGCCCATCCTCTGAGTTACCGCCTAAATACAGGTAATCTAAATGATGTAATTGGCAGCCTGCGGGAAGCCGTTTTACTAGAGGTTTAATACCACAACTTGTAATTCCTAATGACGCTACGGACAGTTGCTAAGTGCAGAATCCGAACAAATTCCTAGGGAATCCTCCTCCAAAAACTCTGCGTACCTCTGCGCTTTCCTCAGCGTCCCTCTGCGTTTAAATCTCCAAAAATTAAATATAAGCACGAATATTTATAAGTAAATCCGCAAGAATAAACCAAGCTATATTACTAAATGTAAACATACCTTAAACCCTTATAAATGACGAAGGACAAATGACAAATGACAGCCTTAGCCAGTTAGTTTTATTTGCGTCGTTTTACTCACAACTATGTTTCAGGCTACTCGCCGCCGTCTAGCAATTTGGTACACAGCCGTGACTGCCGTATTACTACTACTATTTGCTAGTGGTGTTTATTTATATGTTCGTACTACACTAATTGAGCGGATTGATGATACCCTTAGTCATGTAGTAGAAATAGTCGAGCGTTGCGTCACAAACAGCCGTTGTGCATCTACGCTCATATTTGAGCCAATTAATGCTGATGCAGATCAATTTCGCATTAATTTAGAAGCCAGTTTTCGTAACAATACTGACACCGTAGAAGATGACCACATCGACCTAGAATGGTTTAGTCCCACTGGCGAATTACTTTGGTCAACGCTATCCGAACCCCTAAATATTCCCCTTCATGCCAACCGCACTGGTGAAACTGTGCGCGTAGTCAGGAAAGAGAAAGAAAATTCCCAATTCCCCACTCCTGACCCCCCACTCTTATTACGACAAATCACACAACGGGTCGAAGTCGGACGGCAGGTATTAGGATATTTGCGTGTTAGTCATCCCTGGTTTGAAGTCACTAAACCCAGTCGCCAATTAATTGTTGATTTGGCGCTAGGTATTGGGTTAATGGTGCTTTCCGTGGGTGCAAGTGGCTGGTTTCTTTCGGGTAAAGCGATGGAACCTGTAGGCGAGTCTTACCAACGCCTCAAACAATTTACTGCTGATGCTTCCCACGAACTTAGAAGTCCCATTACTTTGATTCAAACCAATGTGCAAGTTGCCCTTGCTGACTTAGATTTAGCAGAGGTAGAAACTACTACCTCTTTGCAGTATCGGCAACACTTAAAGATGGTGGAACGCTTAACACAGCGTTTAGGTAAGTTAGTCAATGACTTACTGTTCTTAGCACGACAGGATAGTGGTATTAGCAAAGGTACTTTTTCACTTTGTCCTCTCGACGCTTTACTGATGGAGGTGGTTGAAGAACAACAATTGTTAGTCCCTAAAAAAGAAATCGCTCTTTCTCTAGACTTAGTTGATCCTCCTGCATCGGAAACTAGCCCCAAATTACTGGAAAATTGGTTTACTCTTGTGGGCAATTGGGATCAACTGGTGCGGCTGTTTACAAATTTAATTGCTAACGCCTTGCATTACACTCCAGCCGGTGGACGGGTGAAAGTGGAATTGGTGCGGATAGAGGGAATAAATCGCGTTTCTGGACTACGTTACACCAGTGGCCAGTTGCAAGTTAAAGTGAGTGACACCGGAGTGGGAATTCCAGCCGAAGCACTACCACGCTTGTTTGACCGCTTTTATCGGGTAGATCCGGCACGTACTCATAGGGCTGGGAATACAGCTACAGCCAGCGCTACTGGTTCCGGATTAGGATTAGCGATCGCTCAAGCTATTGTCGAACATCATCAGGGTCATATTCAAGTCGAAAGTACCCAAGGCATTGGCACCACATTTACTGTCACTTTACCAGTAACTCTTGAGTCTTAATTTGGCAAGAAATATTTGTTTCCTGTGATAGATGTAGAAAAGTCAATAAATTTACTACTTTATATAACAACAGTTGCAATATTTAGCCATTTATTGAATTCCTACAGTTCGATATTTCTACTCTTCCTTCTTTGCTTGAGTAGTTATACATACTGCTATTTTATTTTGGCAAAAATGCATCTATGAATAATATTTTGGAGGGTTCAATGCCAACTTCTTCCAGTGAAATAAAAGAAAGAGATATACCATTTTTAGAAAAAGTCAAAGCTGAAAGTGGTTTGCCAGATATTTACGATGCTAGGGACATCACCGAAGTAGTATTCCGGGTGATGCGCGACCTAATGACTACAGAAGCTGCTGACCGGGTTGAGGAGGAGCTGCAAAAACCAGCAGAAATAACCGATGATAAATCGTTGCAAATGGATATTGCAGACCTGTGGCACGATACAAATCCAATTGTCGGATTTTTAAGTCGGGTGCGTCCACCTTGGCAAGGCCCTGGGATCTTTAAAATTAACAGCGATCGCTTTTTATTTCGGGTGGCAAATGAAGGTGGAATGCCACCAAATGTAGAACGCGAACAGGTAGTTAAGGCGGTGTTTTCTGCTACTAAAGACGAATTATCACCAGAACGAATTCAGGAAATTGCTAGCTGGCTACCTGATAAAGTTCGCCAGCTTTGGGAAGAAGCTTAAGGTAATAGACCTAACCCCCTAACCCCCTTCCCGAAAAGCGGAGAGGGGAAAATCTAGTTCCCTCCCCGATTTCGGGGAGGGTTAGGGTGGGGTTCTTTATTATGCAGCTTCATATTAAATTGGTATCACGCTTGTCGAGAACCGCTATCAAGTAAGATTTATCTTACTGTCACAGTATTTGAGTCAGTTTTAACTGACTTGTGCTATTAGCCAGAGAATTAATTCTCTGGCGGGAAATGGGGTAGGTGCAAGATATCAGATAACCAACTTTTTTTGGCTAAGAGGGTATTTATTACTAATGATTTAGCTTGTTCAGCCTTATGAATGAAATAGTTATGTCTAATTTTAGATTATTTTCTACTCTCTGGCTAGATACAAAAAACAGAGTAGATAATTAAAAATAGATGTAGAAATCACAGATAAACCTAATTAAATTTGCTGTTTAAAAAAATACAAAACAATTTGATGTTTTCCCAGGAGTAAATAATGAATATGAAATCTCAAAAGTTTCGCAAGTCTGCTGAGTTATTTGGCGCTATTTTTGGGGGATTACTGATTAGTCTGCCAGCAATTCCTCAAGCAGTAGCACAAGAATCTACTCCCAAGGTTAACCCAAGTCCCAGCATTTTTAGCGAAGCACCCTATAACCGCTCCCAGGCTCCCGTAGCACCACAACCAGGTGCTAGACCACCACGCCCAGTTCCTGGTGATCAAACTCAACAGCCCTCACCAAGAGGGGTTTCCAGTGACCAACCACCACTGCTACAACCACAGCAAACCCCCAGTGCTATGATCTCACCGACCAATGGTATTGTTAATATCAAGTTGGTGAATGAGACTGCGGCGAATGTAACTTTCCAAGTGATTGGCGATACGGCACCGCGATCGCTACAAGGTAAGTCAGATGTAACACTGCAAGGTCTAAGGGCGCCGGTAACGGTGACATTCCAACGAGAAGATGGCGGACAGCTGATAGTCACTCCACAAGCTTCTTCAGAGTCAGGAAGTTTAAAAGTTACATTTAACGAAGCCACCGATGCAGCGCAGGGTAAAAGTGCTATGAGAATTGAACAAAACGGTTCAGTGTTCTTGAATTAACGAGTAATATTCAAAGCTTCTCTCCCAAAAGGAGAGAGGTGAAAGTGCAATACAATAGACATAGGAGTGAAAAAGAATGTAGAGAGACGTAGCAGTGCTACGTCTCTACAAGGGTTCTGGGTAACGCATATTTAATTTCACCAGATGTCTAATTCAGTTAAGCATTTCTTTGTTCGCTATAATTACCCGGACATGATCTAAATTTTACTTTTGCTGAAGCATTTTAGTTAGCTGATCGAGCAATTGCAATTCTTGCTTGCTATCTTGCAATGTCCGCGCCAGTATAATTGCCCTTTCGTAAAAATTGCGGGCAGTTAGGTAATTACCTTTTTGCTTATATACCTGAGCGTAAGATTCAAAAGATTTTAATTCTTCTCGCAAATTTTGCAATTCTTTAGCGAGTTTTAAACGTTGCTCTAGTAAGTCAAAGGCCCGTTCGTAGCGTCCTACAGCACTGTGAGCTTTAACTAAACCGTCAATTGCCCGTAATTCATTAAAGCGATCGCGGTTAATTTTAGCTATGCGCATTGCTGCCCCGTAAGTGCCAATAGTATCCTGATAATTTCCAGATGCTAGATAGGCATCACCTAAATTATTCAAAGTGTTTGCTTCACCGATGGCATCGCCAGTCTGACGACGGAAAGTTAAAGCATTTTCATAGAGTTTAATCGCCTTGTTATAATCTCCCAACCTGGCAGTTACCAAACCCAAATTACTTAAAGATAGCCCTTCTCCTTCGATGTTTTTGACGCCGTGAGCAATTGCGAGTGCATCTTCAACAGTTTTACCAGCAGCAGCAGATTCGCCTTGTTGCAGTAGAAATGTACCGATATTATTCAGCACAAAAATCTCAGCTTGGAAGTCTTTAGTATCGCGAGCGATCGCTAATCCTCGTCTGAAAGCATCTTCTGCCTCTTTTGAACTACCTAGCTGCACATAAGCCTTAGCAAGCAAATTATAAGTTAGACCCTGCGCTTTCAAGTCGCCAATTGAATGATATAGTTCTAGTGCCCGCAAGCAAGATGCAATTGTTTTGTCGGCATATCCTGAAGTGTATTGTTGTTCACCGATACGCAACAAACTATCTGCTTCATCTCTTGATTCTCGCCCAACTGAACTATTTATTGGGCGGTGGAGTTGTTGCGTAATATCAACCGCACCCGCCGCTATCGGACTCAGCCAAAAAGTGAAGAGTAAAAAGCTGTGCAAAAGTACCTGGGGACGAAAAATCCCACGCCAGTCGCTACAACTCTCTTGACCAGAGCAACCCACTCGCTGATCTACACAAATTAAGCCTATCTTTTGCCTGGGAAATACAAGCCGTTGTTTCATAAAAATTACCCGGAAAGTTGCGGGTTTAAGTAGAAGGTCTAAGAATAAGTTTTAATTTTTAAATTATAAGACAAACAATATACGCGTTTGTACGTAAGTCATGGTTGAGCAAAATCTTCCCCAAAGTAAATGGTGCAGATATCTGTGGGTAATTTGTCCTCTAACATACGATAGCCTTCCTGGAGGAAATTGGCTACAGCACTTGGAGTGATCGCTTCTCCTTCGGCTTGCAGATAGGCAGCGATTCTAGTTTCACTCCAGTGGAAAGTTTGAGCCATTAAGACGATTAATCGCAAAACTGGTGGTAGTTGGTCTAACGCCTGTTCTACATAACACCAGAGTGGCGGTGAAGTTGCTTGAAGAGAATAATGAATTGCTTCTGTGGGTGGTAGCTTAATCTCATTAATACAAAAAGCTGTCATATTAATTAACCAATTTTGCATGGTTAAAGCTGACTCACCTGATTCAGAGTCAGTTAAATTTAGTCCACCGAGTTCATAGTAGATATGCCGCCAGGTGAGGGCAAACAGATAATCTGCCTGCACAGGCGATCGCGCCGAATGCCGAATTAAGGTATACACTATAGGGCTGTAGCGGCAAAAAATCACCGTAAAGTACTTTCCGGCATCTGGATGGCGCTGAAACAGAGTCAGTAATTCATGGTCACTGTGATGGAACAGCGACTTCACCAGGGGGTGATTAGCTTCGGGAAAATGAGGAATTTGCACAAGCCTTTCGATTGATAGTTGTTAAAATAGTTTTGGGAATTGCACTCCCCTAGTTAATCGCATAATATCTTGGTGTTGCCCAGTTTGTAGGACAGACTCAGACTAGTTGAGTATTGATAAACTAGAAACAAGGACTTAATTTTAGTCTTAATCGACAATCATAAAATCAACTCCCTTATAGAATCCTTATTTGTTCATGGTTATAGCAGTTAGTGTGATATCGTTCCTGCTCAGTCCCCTTACCTTAGGCTCCTTTCTGCCTTCCCTGCCCTTAGATAGCCTGCTCTCCACCCAAGGCATTATGGTGATGCTCTTGGCAGCTTACGCTGGTGCTATGTGGATGTTTCTCACCAGTGCCCCAAAAGTACACACTGTCATGGTGTCAGATTTGGAGATTGCCCGACAGTTGTATGAAGGGCTGCTAGATTTGCCAGCAGCTGAGGTGCCATTGCACTACTACTACAATTACGAACAAACTATAGGCGCAACTGGCATTGATCCGTTATATATGTCTACTGGGCCGAGCCTGTCTAGTAAAATGATGAATAATGCCAGCGATGGGCTGTGGTATCAATTGAAGAAAAACACCCAGCTACACATCATTACTGGCGCGAGTTTGGGTAGCAAAAATCAGCAACGCCACGTTTGTTTTGACCACGACTGTCTGGAAATGATTTTAATGCGAGTCGAAACGCGCGGTTTAAAATTCAAGATTCGCAACCAAAAGCCCCTGAATTTTTTGGTTAAGGACTATGAAGGGCGGGTTATTGAGGTGGCTGAGGTAGCGAATTAGTAGTTAGTTATTAGATTATTTTAGGTTGGATGGTGCGTAGCTTGCCGCCATAGGCATCGCACCATCCAATATTTTTCCCGTATACTCTCACTCTATGAGTACTGAAAACCAAAATTTTAAAACCGCTCCTTTGGGGCATCTTCCTTTTAACGGATGGCAAATTAAAGGGGTTATAGGTCAATACGGTTCACAAAAGGGCTGAAACTCTTTTTTTTTACGAACCACAGAGGCGCAGAGAACACAGAGAGAAGGAGAAGGAGGAAATGCTTAACCCAAGTGTATTGGGTTATAGGTGATCAGTTTGATGCTTTTATGCTAAAGCTAGCGCAGTGCAAAGTATAGAGTGCGTAAAACGTTACCTGACAGATGTAGAAGAATAAAATGGTCACTGAGCCTTTCGATTATGACCGTTGAAAAGATGTACACATCTCACTTGTATGAAACAGATTTCTATGCTTGGACGCAAGAACAGGTTAGCTTGCTCAAAACTCAAGAGTGGGAACAATTAGATACGGTTAACCTGATTGAAGAAATTGAAACTTTGGGCAGAAGAGAACGGCAAGAATTGAGAAATCGGCTGGGAGTCTTGTTAGGACACCTACTGAAATGGCAATTTCAACCAGAAAAACGTAGCAATAGCTGGTTGGGTACAATTCGAGAGCAACGTATTCAAATTAAGCTGCTTATGCAAGATAGCCCTAGTTTGAAACCCTATCTTGATGAAGTTTTCTTCAGTGTTTATGAACTAGGTTTGGCTTTAGCGATTCGAGGAACTCAGTTGGGTGAGCAGGTTTTTCCAGAAATCTGCCCATACACTTTAGACCAAACTCTGAATCCTAAATTCTTACCAAATTCTAATCAGGTTTATGAGCAAGGCGAGTAATTACCCCAATACTATCATTTTCTCACCGTAAACCGTGGCAAATAAAAGCAGCCCAGTAACGAGGAAGACAGTTTGAGCTGCCTCATAGTCACAAACAAAAAACGCTATAATGTCCCATTTACACTCAGGCTAAAATAGGTAAATCCCCTAACAAAGATGGTTTATGAACCAGCCGATATCTGAGAGAGTGCGCTGGACTACCGCCGACTTAGAGTTGTTTCCAGATAACGGGAATCGCTATGAAATTATCGACGGAGAATTGTTTGTGACTAGGGCGCCTCACTGGAATCATCAAAAAACTTGTGTCAGAATTAGCACTTCCTTGGATATTTGGTCACAGACTACCGGTTTGGGAGAAGTTGTGACTGCTCCAGGAATAATTTTTGGGGACAATGATAATGTAATTCCCGATGTTGTCTGGGCTAGCAATGAGAGATTACCCCTACTTTTAGATGAGGCGGGGCATTTAACTGGTGCGCCAGAACTGGTAGTAGAAGTACTATCTGCTGGGAGTGAAAATGAAAAGCGGGATAGAGAACTAAAACTTAAGCTTTACTCAGCAAGAGGTGTCAGAGAATATTGGATTGTGGATTGGTGCAAGCAACAGGTGGAAGTATATCGACGCGAACAAGCGAGTTTAAAGTTAGTTGCTACGTTGTTCAATGGTGATGAATTGAATTCACCGATATTGCCTGATTTTACTTGTGCGATCGCGCTTTTGTTTACTTAAAAATTAGTCTATGTAGCATCATTTTGGAGCCGTGTCTGGTGGAAGTCACACGCACGGATTTGAAGACCAGCGAGTTTGGTGAGGAACTCGCTGAGTTTACTAATTAGGACTTACGCAATAACTCTCTGAAACTCTTATTCCTTTGTGTCCAACTCTTACGAGACGCACTCGCGTTTGCGTCCTTCTCCCAGGGGCAGACGCACTCGCGTTTGCGGTTCGTTTTTTCATTATTTTGCGTAAGTCCTGATAATGTCAAAATAAGCAGTATGAGAATTTTATTAGTTGATGATGAAGTTGAACTAACTCAACCCTTGAGTCACTTATTAACTCGTGAAGGTTACACTGTGGATGCCGCTTACGATGGGACAAGTGGCAGCGAACACGCACAAGGAGGTAGTTATGATTTACTAATTTTAGATTGGATGCTGCCAGGAAAAACGGGGTTAGAGATTTGTCAGCAATTGCGACGCCAAGGTAAAACCACTCCCGTTCTGTTTCTCACAGCGAAAGATACTCTCGATGACCGGGTACAAGGTTTAGATGCTGGTGCTGATGACTATTTAGTTAAGCCTTTTGAACTGCGGGAGTTGCTAGCAAGAGTCCGTGCTTTGTTGCGTCGTTCTGGTTCCCAAACCTATGAAACCACCACCGGACGCTTGACTGTCGCTGATTTAGAACTCGATTGTGAAAATCAAGTAGCCTATCGCCAAGGACGGATAATTGAGCTTTCGCAAAAAGAAAGCCAGTTGTTGCAATATTTTATGGAACACACGGGACAACTGCTGACTCATGGCCAAATTATGCAAACTTTATGGCAAGAGGAAGAACAACCTAGTAGTAATGTGATAGCCGCATTAATCCGCTTGCTACGCCGTAAGATTGAGGTGGGTAAAGAAACTACGCTGATTCATACAGTTTACGGTAAAGGCTATCGTTTCGGTGCTTCCTCAATGGAGTGACACCAGACCGCTAATTCTAGCCCCAATTACACAAATTTGTTTGATTTCCATATTCTTTTTTAATTAAGGCTAAAACTCTGAGTAAAAGTCAGTTTTTTTAACGAACCGCAAACGCGAGTGCGTCTCCCCTTCTCCCAAAGGGAGAGGCTAGCGCCAAGGGAGAAGGGCGGCAAGGACGCAAAGAGAAGAAAGAAATGCTTAACTGAACTGTATTGTTTTTAATAGGACTTACGCAAGTGTCACAAAAAATAAAAGCTTTTAGTTTGTAGTCAGGGCTGAAGCCCTGATTTTGAGGACTAAAGTCCTCACTACAAACTCCAAATAATATGCCGGTTGCGTAAGTCCTGCATAGGTATTATCGGTCTTTCTGTGCCTCTGTTAATTAGCGATCGCCTGAAAATTTCCTTGTTTTCCCTGAATGCACTTCTTAGCAACCTTGTCAATGCGTAAGTCCTAAAACAGACAAACTGTAGTCAAGACAACAGCTTTATTTTGATTTCAGCTAATATTAAGATGTACCTAAAAATTGATTAATTTTAAATTGCAGTTTTTCTCGTAATTGTTGGGCCTGTTGATAGACTATTGCACGCCCTTTGTTTGAGTGGTTGTCTAATTCTGCTGATTCTAAAGGGCCAATAAAGTAACGCAGACGAGTTCTCATTGCCCAAATTCCCATTGAGGGAAACAGCAGCAAGACAAACATTAAAGGTGAGAAAGGCAAAAATGGTAATTTGACTAGTCGTTGTAATTTCGTGAAATTAACAGCCCAAGGATGTAGAAATTCACTACCGACACACATCACTGGGAGAATGGGAATATGATAACGATCGCTAAACTGAATAAAGCTGACATCAAATTTTTCTAGTTGATAGCGTCTTCTCCAACCTTTCAGAGGGCCGCGGATACCTTCAGGTGCATATAAGAGAATTTTAGCTTGTGCGATCGCTGCCTCAAAATTATCTAATTCTGCTCGCACACCACCTAAAACCTGCGACCATTTAGGTGGTAGCCACCAAATCACCCAAGGATGCTCAAATAATACTGGATTTGCTACGGGTTGTACCACCCATCCTCTGGTTTCACTTAATAAATAACCCAAAGTCAAAAAGTCCCAAGGAAAACACATCCCTGCGTGATTCATTGCCACAATCAATGGCCCTGTTGGCGGCAAGTTTTCGATTTGTTGCAATTCTCCCTGAAAATAGTGTTTAACGATGGGGCCGAGAACTTCTGAGCGAAAAGCTTGTTGATATTTGGGATCAAATTCACCAACTTCTTTTCGAGGTGAGCGAAAACCTAAACGCAACCACCGACTCAGCATCGCCAAGTAAAATCCGCCAGGAATTAAAAATAATCCATATTCTAGCCAATTCCAACCATCTGGATCGGTGTGATAGTGCTGCCAATGACGGTTGAATAATATTAGCCAGCCTGGAGGATACCAAAGACAAAACCAATCAAACCAGCTAAATAGATAGCCTTTACCGGGTGTATTTTCCAATTCCTAGCCTTTGAAGGGCAGAACGTTTTGGGTCGGGGTCTAAATCCCCGGACGCTCACTACGAGACGCTCTGCGCGTTCGCAGACTCGCTTTCCGCGTCGCTAACACAAAACAAAATTTACGAATTACGTAAGCGTTGCGGTAGCAAGTCATCTCCCAAGGGGAGACGCCAAAGGCGAACGAGCGTCATTGCGAATTATTTTAACGCACCACCCATAAATCATCGGCGGTGGAAGACTAATAACTGATATTGGTGTTAGACCAAAAGATAAAATTGATAATAACTGATGACTATTAAAATTCTTCCTCAAGCTGGAGACAAATGGCGAGACACCTGTCTTAGTCTTCAGCTAGTTGAAGAAATGTTACAGGACATGGGCGAATCAGGCAAAAGACTACTAAACGAGTATCTTCCAAAAGCAAAGCAACGGGAGGACTCTTAAAATAATGGTGAAAGTACCCGAAAAAATTTTAATGATGCGTTCTCGGTTAATAGCTTATGGTGTGATGATTCTGGCAGTGATAACGGCGCTGCTGTTGACACAATTGTTGCTGCCAGTCTTTGATCGGAGCGTATTTACATTATTTTATGCTGCTGTGGCAGTCAGCGCCTGGTATGGCGGCATGGGACTTGGAGTGCTAGCGATCGCCTTATCTGTGACAAGTGCGCTATATTTTTTGATCGAGCCAGTCTACTCGTTCGATTTCCTCAGCCTGAACGTCTGGGTACGATTAACCACGTTTTCCCTAGTATCTTTCTTAATTACTGCCCTTTCCTCAGAGTTGCAAACTGCTAGACGCAAGGCAGAGACAAGCCTAAAATTGTGGCAAAATAGCGAAATGCGGTTTAGCCGATTGGTAGAATCCAATATTATTGGGGTGATCGTAACTGATATAAATAGCGGCTCAATCATCGAAGCCAATGATGCTTTTCTGAAAATGGTCGGCTATGAGCGAGAAGATTTGTCTGCTAACCAAATGAAGTGGCGCGAGATTACGCCACCTGAGTATCTTTTTTTGAGTGAGCGTTCCGTGGAAGAACTCAAAACCACCGGAGTATGTAAACCTTTTGAAAAAGAATACATTCGTAAAGATGGCGATCGCATTTCCGTTCTCCTTGGTTCTGTTGTCTTAGGAGAAACTCCAGAAACGGTCATTGGCTTTGTGATTGATTTGAACCAACGCAAACAAGCAGAAGCGGCATTACAGCAAGCCAATGAGCGGGTAACACGGACTCTAGAAAACATGAGTGATGCATTTGTTACTCTAGACGGGGACTGGCGAATCATCTACCAAAATGCCGAAGCGGAGCGAATTAACGGCAAACCTCGAACAGAGGTTATCGGTAAGTCGCACTGGGAGGAATGGCCTCTATCGTTAGGTACGAATGTAGAGCGACATTACCGATGGGCGATGGCAGAACAAATTCCTGTCCACTTTGAGCATCACTATTACTTACCCCCCAAGTATGATCTGTGGCTGGAGATTCACGCCTACCCTTGTGAAGATGGTCTTGATATTTTCTACCGTGATATTACCAATCGCAAGCAAGTAGAACAGACTTTACGGGAAAAGGAGGAGCGACTAAGATTAGCTAACGAGCGGTTTGAGTTAGCAGCCTCGGCGGTTAACTGTCTCATCTATGAATGGAACATAGAACAGGATCGCGTTGAAAGAACCGAGGGGTTAACCCGAATTTTGGGCTATTCCCTCGATATTGCCCAACCAACTGGCAGTTGGTGGCGTGAACTTGTTCATCCAGAGGATTTGCAACGTGTAGAAGAGGAGGCAGCAGTTGCTTTGGTCAATGGCGATCGCTATGCTGCCGAGTATCGCATTCGCAACCAGGATCATCAGTACGTCTACGTGCTGGATCAGGGGATAGTAGTAGAGCGGGATACTGATGGAAAACCGATACGCGTAGTTGGCAGCACTACAGATATCAGCAAACGCAAGCAGGCAGAGGAGGCAGCTCAAGCAAGTGAGGGGCGGCTCAGGAGTTTTGTCAAAGCCAATGTAGTTGGCATTCTCTTTGGTGATGTGGATGGTAGCATCTCTGAAGCCAATGATGAGTTCTTGCGAATTGTCGGCTACACCCAGGAGGATATCCAAGCAGGTAGATTAAGATGGGCTGATATCACGCCCCATGAGTACCAATATTTAGATGAACTGGCTATTGCCGAGGCCACAGCCAAGGGAACCTGTACTCCCTATGAAAAGGAATGTATTCGCAAGGATGGTTCCATTGTCCCGGTTGTAGTTGGCTACTCCCTTTTAGGACAATCTCGGCAGAAATCAGTCGCATTCATTCTCGATATTAGCGATCTCAAACAAGCTAAAAAAGCCCTGAGTCAGAGTCAAGAGCAATTTCAAGCTTTTATGAACAATATTCCCGCCGCAGCATGGATTACCAATGCAGACGGGCGTGTACTTTATCTCAGTCCAACTTATCTGAACACATTCGATTTAGCAACAAATAAGGCGATTAATAAAAACATTTTTGACTTATACCCAGCCCAAATCGCTCAACCTTTCCTCGATAACATTAGAATGGTTGCCCAGAGGAATCAAGTTGTTGAAAGCATTGAGTCTGCCTCACGCACAGATGGCACATTGGGAGAGTTTTTGGTCTATAAGTTTCCCATTGCAGATGTGTCTGGGCAATGTTTGGTAGGAGGGGTTGCAATTGATATCACCGAACGCGAACGCGCCCTTCGGGAACGCCAGCTTGCTGAACAAGCTTTGCAAGAGCGCAGTGAAAGACTGAAACTGCTCTCTGAAACAACCAGTGATTTGCTTTCAACCGAGCGCCCCTTGGATCTGATGAAGAGCTTGTTTAGCAAACTCTCGGCGCAGATGGATTTGCACTTTTACTTCCACTATCTAATCGAGACACACGAAAATAAGCAGAAACTTCGGTTAGTAGGTTGGAACGGCATTACTGATGAAATATTTCAAACAATTGAATATCTGGAATTTAATCAAGGGATGTGCGGACTAGTGGCGCAAGAACGCCGTCAACTCGTCGTCAACAATGTGCCCGACTCTAAGGATCCAAATGCTTACATCCTCCATGCTTTGGGAATCACAGCCTATGCAGGTCAACCATTAATTGCTCAGGGAAAGCTGCTTGGTGTCCTCTCCTTTGCCAGTCGCACCCGTACCCACTTCACTTCTGGGGAAATTGCTCTATTACAAGCAACTTCCGATCAGGTGGCGGTTGCTTTGGAACGCACCCAGTTGATGACTTCGTTACAGCAGCAAAAAGAGCAATTAGTTCAAGCTAACCGGGTCAAAGATGAATTTTTGGCAGTTCTTTCCCACGAACTTCGCACACCGCTAAACCCCATTTTGGGATGGTCAAAGTTACTGCAAACTAAAAAGTATGATCAAGCAACCACCGCTCGCGCTCTCGAAACCATTGAGCGCAATGCCAAACTTCAAACCCAACTCATTGAAGATTTGCTGGATGTCTCTCGCATTTTGCAAGGTAAACTCAGCCTGAATATTGCTCCTGTGAATCTGACAACTGCGATCGCCGCAGCAATAGAAACTGTACGTCTAGCTGCTGAAGCCAAATCGATCAATTTGCGATTTACGATTTTAGACTTTCCTGCGGAACGCTACGCGAACGCTCAGTCGAAGGATATTGGATTAGAAGATTCTCACAGAAATTCAGAATCGATCGATTTTAACAAGCAAGCTGACAATTTCAAATCCCAAATTCAAGTTGCGCACCAAAGCTGCGACTCCAAATTTTTAGTAACCGGTGATTCCGGTCGCTTGCAGCAAGTTATTTGGAATTTACTTTCAAATGCTATTAAGTTTACACCCGAAGGTGGACAGGTAGAAATCAGCTTACAGTCAGTTGGTTCTCAGGCTCAACTTCGAGTCCGTGATACAGGCAAGGGAATTAGTCCTGACTTTTTACCATTCGTCTTTGACTACTTTCGACAAGCTGATGGCGCAACTACCAGAAAATTTGGGGGACTGGGCTTAGGATTAGCGATTGTTCGTCATATTGTCGAGCTACATGGTGGCACAGTTAAGGCAGAAAGTTTGGGTGAAGAACAGGGAGCAACTTTTACAGTCATGCTACCGATAATCAAGATTCATCCAGATAGCCACCAGACTCATAGACCACCTGATGATTTACCCAATCTAAGTGGGGTAAAAATTCTGCTTGTGGATGATGAGCGTGATACGAGAGAGTTGATTGCCTTCATTTTAGAGCAGTCTGGCGCTGAAGTAATGCAGACAGCATCGGCTCTGGAAGCACTACAAGTTATGCCTCAGTTCCAGCCAAATCTGCTGTTAAGCGACATTGGAATGCCGGAAGTAGACGGCTATATGCTGATGCGTCAAATTAGAGCCATGCTACCAGAACTTGGAGGGCAAATTCCAGCGATCGCTCTTACCGCTTATGCTGGTGAGGTTGATTACCAACAGGCAATAGCCGCCGGATTTGGGCAGCATATCACCAAACCTGTGGAACCAGCTAAATTAGTTCGAGCGATCGCAAACCTAATTTATAGTCGTAGCAACCTGCCTTAGTACAGCTAACCCTCAAGTTCGTAGCGAATCGATTCAAAAAAACTTTGCGCTCCTCTGCGCTTACCTCTGCGCCCCTACCCTGCGGGAAGGCGAGGCGCCTATGCGTTTAAACTTAAACCCTCAATTCGTCACGAATTTACGAAACTGTGTACTTAGCTCGACTTTATCCAAAATTAAGAACTTGGCTCTCTTGATATGACCAAAGCCTAGCTTTTTGGCAAAAACTTTTTCCATGTCACTGATTATCGGTGAAATCGAAAAAGTAGAACTACCGTAGCACAGAGGTTTCAGCGTCAAGTTGAGCGTTGGCAAAAAATGGATAAAGTCGAGCTTAGAGGTTGTTTGAAAAGTGATTAGCTGTGATTTTAGGCACTTATTGATCCCCCCAACCGCCCTTAAAAAGGGGGGCAAAACCTTTCAAAGTCCCCCAATTTACCGGGGGATTTAGGGGGATCTAGAAAGTTTTGCTACCAAGAAGAGGACTTTTCAAACATCCTCTAACAAACTGATGGAGCAAACACCTAAACCATAAGGCTTTTCCCTATTTATTGCTTCACGGTGGGGAGGAGTCAACTTTGAATCATTGTGATTCCACCAAACCCAGATATGAGTATCAAGAATGATCACAAATCGTTCACTTCAAAATTCTGATTCATTTCCCAATCATCAGCAGAAATAACGGGTTCATTTGGATCTGCCAAATAAGCGTAGGGTTGCATTTTTCCAAGAGGATTAATGGAAAATTTGCCTTGCTTCTCAGAAGAATAGCTAATTTGCCCAAATTTTTCTTGAATACTTTCCCTCAAAAGAGAAGAAGCGAGTTCTTCAACAGAGATTTCTTTTAAAGCAGCAGCTTTAATTAGAGATTCTTGAGTTTCTTGACTGATGTAAATATTAGTACCAATCATTTTTAACTCTATCTACTTTTTTACATGATATCAAACATCATCAGCAATAATTTTGTCATTTAATGTTGGGTTTCCTTCCTGTGATCAACTAACGAGATCGGCGATCGCTTCGGAAGTAGAGGCTACAGCTTCAGGTTGATAGCGGATACCTGCTTGCTTGAAGCGATGTAAGGCTTCACCCAAGCGATCGCAATCGGCAATCAAACTGATTCTTACATAACCCTCACCTGCAACCCCAAAGGCATTACCTGGAGTAACCACAACGCCTGTTTGCTGCAACACGTTCAGGGCAAAATCTGTGGAACCAACGCCAACGGGACACTTCACCCAAAGATACATTGTCGCCTTGGTTTTGGGGATATCCCAACCCAACTCTCCTAACCCGTTAATCAGGAAATCGCGGCGGGTACGGTAGCGTTGCTGTACCTCGTGCAAATACACATCTGGCAGTTGTAAAGCTGTTTCGGCTGCTGTTTGTAATGCGGCAAAAATGCCGTAATCCAAGTTAGTTTTCAGCGTCCGCAAACCTTGAATTATATGGCGATTACCCACCACAAACCCAACGCGCCAACCAGCCATATTGTACGTTTTAGATAAGGTGTGAAATTCCACACCAATATCTTTCGCACCAGGAATTTCTAATAAGCTAGTGGGTTGATAACCATCAAAAGCTAACTCGGCATAACACAAATCATGCACTAGCAAAATTTCATATTTGCGGGCGAAGGCGACGATTTCTTCAAAGAATTCGCGGGGTGCGGTGGCAGCAGTGGGATTGCTGGGATAGTTAAAATAGAGAATTTTAGCTTGTTTTGCAACCTCGTCAGGAATGGCAGCTAAATCGATTAACCAGTCATTTTCTGGTTTGAGAATCAAGCTGTGGATTTTCCCACCAGCGATCGCCGGGCCGCGAAAATGGGCGGGATAAGCTGGGGAAGGAACCAGAACTAAATCGCCTGGGTTAACGTAGGCGATCGCTAAATGGGTTAATCCTTCTTTAGAACCCAACAGGGGTAAAGCTTCGCTATCAGGATCGAGAACTACACCGTAACGGCGATGATACCAGTTGGCGATCGCCCGCCGGAAACTAGCAGTCCCCTCAAAGGGAGGATAACCGTGATTGGCAGGATCTTTCAAGGCTGCGATCGCTGCTTCTACAACTGGTGCTGGCGTTGCACCATCGGGGTTTCCCATACCCAAATCAATTAAATCTAACCCTTGTTCCCGTGCTTTAGCTTTCAGTTCATCTAAACGGGCAAATACATAAGGTGGTAGTTTTTGTATACGTTCTGCTGGGACAATCCAATTTAAACTCATAAAACCTCGTCACTTATTCCCTTGGGCGAAACTCGATTCGTAAGGCTGCGCCGTGGGGAGGTTCCCGACCTTGAGGCGACTGCCGTAGTATCTCTACTATCTATGGGTGCAGTGGTGGAAACCATTGCCGCCATCAACTGTTCTGGCGCGACTTGAAACGGTAGTCGATGGATGTCAGAATTAGGAACTAGAGCAATTTCAGTGGCTGTTTGCAACTCGCCTAATGTGATGTTGCCCAATCCTAAATCACTCAATTTTTGGGGTAATCCAATTTCTGCGTAGAACTTTAACAACTGTTGTCGTGCCGATGCTGCTAGTTGATTACCTTGTAGCATTTCTTCTAAACGCAGTTGCACCAAAATCCCAAAAGCAACCTTTTCGCCATGAATACTACCATGTCCGGAAATATGAGTTAAACCATTATGCACGGCATGGGCTGCAACTGTGCGACACTGCGCCCCTCCAAGTCCCCCAACTACCCCAGCTAGTAACACAGTGGCGTCTACAACTTCGCGCCAAACCTCACTACCTGGTTCTTTCAGGGCGGCAACTGACTTTTGCAAGAGGATATCTCGCAAAACTCGCGCTTGTTGCACCGCAGCAATAGTTAAAGTATCTTGCAAATGCCCACTGCTAACGGAGGCTTCATACCACTTAGCGATCGCATCACCAATTCCAGCTACTAAAGTACGTTGTGGTGCGGTTTTAATCAAGTCATAATCGAGTATCAGTAAATCGGGACAACGAGACAGCCCCACGTCGTAGAGAAACGCCCCATCTTCCGAATAAACATTGGACAACGCACTCCAAGCTGCGCAGGTAGCTGCTGAACTAGGAATTGTCACCACTGGCAACTGTAACTGCTGCGCGAGTAATTTGGCTGTATCTAAGGCTTTGCCGCCACCAACACCGATAATTACATCAGCTTTATGTTCTTTTGCCGTTTTCTGTAAAGATTTCAGGCTACCTTCACAGCAATCTGCACCATAGGAAGCTTGGGCAGTGTGTAACTGTTGTGTTTCTAAAACTGGTTGCAAATTTTTTCGGCTGATGGCGAGAGTCGCTTCACCTGCCACAATTAAAGGACGACTTCCCAAACAGGCAATCTCGGCGGCGGCGGCTTGCAACACCCCAGAACCACGAATTACTTTTGCTGGGGCAACTGTGAGCGTAAATAATAAATTAGGGGTTTGAGTAGACAAAGAAGGTTGAGTAGAAAATTTATTGGACATATAATCTAGTTTGCCAAAACCTTGATATTTCTTAATCAAATAGACTGGTGACGAGGCATACTTGTTGCCAAGCTGTTTTCAGAATGGCTCCAACCTTACATCCGGCTCATTTAGATTTGAGCCAAGCAATGAACTAGACAAAGCCTGTTGCCGACTTATTGAGTAGTTTTACGACTTTGCTTGAATCTATAATGCCCATCAGCCTGAAATTCCGAACTATCAAAGTTTTGAATAACCGTATAATTAACTAACATTACCATTATCAGATTCTCAATCAAAGCAATAGAGAATTGATAATGTGTTAAATGGTGGTAGGTAGTTTACGCAATCCCTAGCTATACATAGATATGTCGTGGTATGAAAACATATGCCCCTACAACTGATTTATTCGCTGCAAAGACTTATGAAAACGTCAATAGCGGTAATTAGGACAACTGTCAGTACCAATTACCAGCAGACTGATTAGCTTTTTCCCACACTAAAACCACTAAAGTGTGAATATCTTAATCTAAAAATAACCATTATTGTATCAGTAAATACAAAATAATTTTTGTCATCCTGATAACAGGTAAATTATTTTGTCTTCTGAGATGAGGCATTGGGATTAGGGGAGAGGCATCCGTGAGAGGTTATGGAGAATATGTACCCTGTAACCTGTACCCTTCTCCCCTGCTTCTTAAGCGGTGGGTTTTGGCAATTGGGCGAAATTGTCTGTGTAAATTTTGACTGTGATTGGGGAATTTTGATGAGAAATGAGCGATCGCTTGACCTCACCCAAGTAAATTGGTACAGAAATCCCTGATTCCCGGTGGATAATGGTACGGGCGCGAACTGTTAACTTATCGTCTTCCCGTGTACCTGAACGACCATAAGAAAATAGATTACTAGCTGCTTGACGTAAAGTTGCTTCTAATTGTGTGGGTGTAATTTGGGGTGATGTGGTGATAACCGCTTGTGTTGAGCCATTGTCATAAACTAGAGTGTACTTGGCTGCTCCTGGAATCACAGTCCGACTCAAGGGGACTATTGAGAGTGCAAATAAACCACCCGTCAGCACCAGCATAAAGCCAGTCGTACCCACCAGCCGAAAGCGGATGCCCCATTTGAGAATAAAAGCCAAAAATGTTAAGGCAGCAAATACCAAGGTGGCTATACCTGACCATTGGGTGTACTGAAGAAAGTTAGCTGTTGTGAGCATAAGGTTGGTTAGTGAGGCGTCTTTTTTTCGTTACCGACACACCCATTTTACCGAGAGCTTACACCATAAGGGTTATCCTAGTCTTGAATGCTAAGTAGGTTGGCGCAATTAAAGTTAACGTGAGTTCGACAAGTCTTGTTTGACCTCTCCCCCAGCCCCTCTCCGACGCACAGAGGGGAGTAAAAAGCTTAATTTTTCGTTACTCCTCCCTTTCCGTTTCCCAGAGGGAGGTTGGGAGGGAGAGGTTCATCGAACTCACGTTTATTTACGTTTCGCAACATACTTGACTTTTTTCGCACCAACGTACTTAATTAAAGATTTTCTCTTAGTCCACGGAGGTGGACAACGCTAGTGTAGTAGCGAATTCTATTCGCCCAATACTTTTCAAACATCCTCTTATACCAATTTTTTCAAAACACTATTGGCTCACCAGAGGCGATATGGGAATTTTTAGATGTCTGCAACTTAGCTTGAACACTATCAATAATTGCTAGCCAATCAGCATCTTTGTTCCATTCAGAGCGAATCCGGGTTTTAGTCGCCGCGTCGTAGAGGTGACAAAAAACCACATTTTCTTTTCCAGAAATTGCAGCGATAATCAGAGGCTTGGAAAAATCCTGCACTAATGATACAGCTAAAAGGAAGGTTTTAGCAAAGTTAGTTTCTATCCCAGTCCTCACAACATAAATTTCATCTGCTCTCACAACTATGTGTAACTTAACGTTGTCCTTTCCCTTAAATTCCGTCGTTTTTAATTTCAGTTCAGATATATACCCAGTTAGCCCTGTTTTATGGACAGGAATAGTTTGATCATTATTGATATCGTAGTTATACCAGAGGTAGGATTCCCCGTTTAATTCTCCGTTTTTCACATGCAAGTAAATAGGTTCTGGCGGGTTACAAAGACCTAGTTGAATTTCAGTACTCATGTTTTATGCTCCTTTATAAAAGATCAAATTTTTTAAATATTCTGTCTAATTCAAGATTTTCAAAATTGTGCTGAACCGAAGAAAAATAATAAATATACAAAAGGGCATCTACAAGAGATGCCCGTTATGCAGGAAAACCCTCAAGGGTTGTCCCTACACCTTCCCAACAATCAGCAATAGGAACTAGTTAAATATTAGTTCCTATATGCAGTAATGTTATTAACTCGATCCCATCACGGTCATCAGTGTATAAACTGAAAAAAATAGCGAGTCACCTTCAAAGGGCTAGAGACTGTTTTTAATTTTGATGAAATGCAAGTCTGTCTTGTTGATTACAACGATGTACTACTCCACAAATGGCAGCCAAAATTAACCATGAAAGCGTATTCAAACGAAAATCGAAGAGGGTTACATCTACTGTATTCAATAGAAACCAGCCAACAAAGGCCAGAAGATAACTAAAAAATATCAATCTGTCTTCTGTATTTATTAGATATTTAGACTTTCGTAGTAATTGGACACCTGTAATCAAAATCCAGGCGAGTAAGGCACAAAATAAAAACGTACTGGGAAAACCAGTTTCAGCAGATAACATCAAAAACAAGTTATGAGGATGACCCAAGGGAATCTGCATCTGGGCTTTGTAGAGTCCACTAAAACTGCGTAACCCCCAGCCAGTCCAAGGATGTTCCTGAGCTAAAGACCAGGCAAATTCCCACTGAGTTTTTCGCATTAAAGCGACTGGTCTATCTGGATACATATCGTCATTTAACCTTGCCCAAAAGAATGGAGGAACTACCTGGCGAAAAAATTGAGCGATTGGCGAGGGAGCAAAAGCTGCCAAAAGCACACTAGAAACCATTGCAGCGACAGCGCCCACAAGAATGCGCCAACCTTGGTAGAGTGCATAAGCTAAACAGGCAAAAATGGCGATCGCCCATCCATTGCGTGAGTTGGTAAAAATCAAGGCAATGAAATTGGTGATCACCGTCACGGTTAGGAACAGGAGGGGGAGATGGGAGGGAAATGACTGTTTACCCTTGACCCTTAGTTGCTGATAGTTTTCTAGCCACAACCCTAGACCAAGGATGAAAATTATTGCTAGATAAGCTGCGAAGGTGTTAGCGTGCAAGAAGATCGAAGCGATGCGACCTGGGGGATTTCCTCCTGGTGCGATCGTCCAATTCAAGACAATCCACAAAATTTCTAATTTTAAACTCCAGCCGAAAAATAACTGTCCTAAGCCGATAATTACCACTGGTATGGAACCGATCACCAAAATCCAAGCCATTTGCCGCAATTGGGCAAATGTTTGAATCAGAGCGCTATGAGCAGCGAAAAGCAAAAAGAATGGTAATAAATTAAATAAGCCGAGGAAAGCTGCTGTCTTGTCTTGGGCAAACCCAGCACTTATGAACAGCAACACACTCAAAAAAGCAAATCCCCAGTTGAGGGGGCGGCGATTAATTTTGCGAGATTGTTTGAGCCAAGTGATCAATGAGACAAAACCTATAGTCACCGCCCCCAATAAAGGACTCAATGGGAAGATTAACAGTGCCCATAGAGAGTAGTTCCAAGAAGATTGCCAACGACACTGGAAATAGTCAAAAATCTTATTCAAGCTGGCTCCCAACACTCCTCACGGGTGAGGCGAATTTGCGCTAATGTGAAAATAGTAGGGATAATCCGACCATAGTTAGTGGCGATCGCTCTCCAGCCTAAATCCGCAAAAAACCAAGTCCACATGATCGGCCCAATCACGGCAAACATCGTTCGGGCTGCCCCATAACGAGCTGCACTCACAGTCATACCCCGTCGAGCCATTTGTATAGCTACATAGCTGGGAAATTGGGTTGCAGCTGCTTCTGAGCCTGTAATTACCGCTTGTTTAGCTACTTCATAGGTAGCAAAGTGGATTGCAAATTGACGGGCAATTTGCTTAAGTACAAATGGCTGGAGCATAGAAGTAACAGCGATCGCACTACCGCCTTTGAAAAGTAACCCCAAGGGGTCACGTTGCAATAAAAGTGGTAGAGGTTCTTTTAGTTCTGATTTGACAAGCTGACGCTGCACCTGTATTGTCAATTTTTGCTTTTCCTGTTCAGGCAATTTTTTCCACACCTGTCCTAGCAGATGCAAAAATACTTCTGCTTCTAAATCAATGGTTGCCAGCCGATTAGAATAAGGAATTTTTAGGTACTTACATACGTGAACTAACGCTTCTCGGTAAGTTACCTGGCCTGTACGTCCCCGTAATACTGTCATTCCGTCTGCCGCCAAAAAGCGAAAGCGACCCTCTAGTGCATCTAGCCAAGCTTTGCGGTCTTGGCTTTGTACTTCGATGGGTTCGGGTGTGTGTACATAGTCTAGGGGATTGAACTTACGACTAAATAGAATTGCCGTTAAATCTTGCAATTCTTCTTCGGTCGCTAACTCTAGCGCCGCCCTCATTTCATCCAATTTCCCTTCCTCCCTTCCATGCAGCTTTGTGTATCTTATTCTACTATTAGCTTTCAGCCATCATTAGTAGTAATTTTGCCCTTTGATAATAACCAATAACTAGGGACTATTGATTCATGACTGATATTGCAGTCATTGGTGCCGGAATAGCTTGTTTAGTCTACGCTTCAGATCAGACGCTTATCCCACACTGTAAGTCAAGCTGGATATTCGGTGCTAGTGGTAGAAAAGTCTCGTAGTTTTGGAGGAAGGCTGGCTACACGCCCCTTGCATGGAACTTGCGCTCATTAAAAAACTCCAGAAATGTTTGTGGCAAATCTGGAGTCAGGAAAGATACGCATTTACCTATATCAAATTTTCACTGTGAGATAATCCTACGTCATCAGGGTATACACTCAAATTCAGTTAAGGATTTCTGAAGACCAACTGCTGTGCTTCTGGTTTACACAACTTTTCTGCGATCGCTTTTCCAAAAAGAAACTCCAGATGCACACTGAAGGCATTCTGGAGTAGTAACAGGTTTCTAACATCAATCAATTTTTACCGATGCGATCGCCTAATGTCGTTAGGGTATATACTCAAATGTGTTTTATGTGTGTTCATCCGCAAATCGAGCAGCAAATTACCTTCTTTTCTACCGAAAATCTCAGTATATCTACAGAGTTTTACGAACAAAAACTAGGCTTAGAGTTATGGCTTGACCAAGGAAGCTGCCGAATTTATACTGTTAATGGTTGTGGATACTTAGGATTGTGTCAAGCAAGCGAAAGATTAACTCCTTCAGCCGATAAGCAATCAAGTGTCATTTTTACTTTACTAACACAGCAGGTGGATGAGTGGTTTGAATATCTCAAAGAACGTGGCATCGAATTTGAAAAGCCACCAGCACTAAATCAAAAGTACAACATCTACCACTGTTTTTTCCGCGATCCTGATGGTTATTTGATTGAAATTCAACGTTTCGAGACTAAGGAGAAAAAAAGACATAACTAAATAAGTTATGTCTAAACATTTATAGAGAGCAGGATTTGTACAGGTTAGAACTTTTTGATTTACTAGGATACCTGATACCGACTAATGGGGTTTAACCAGCATCGATAGGCATATATCTTTTCTTCTATAGATTTATCGGGGTGAGACGCGGAATTTATGCAACCGTTGAGAAACCTTTACATTTCTTTACAATTGCCATGTAGCGATCGCTTTTGACTTTTATATAATGTCCACTTAGTTGTTTATCATAAAAACTTTTTGTATTATTCCTAATCATAAGTATTAAACCGGAGTCGATATTGTATAACAGAAGTTAAAATACAATCATTGCCGCCAGCAGATCGTATTCTTTACTAAGAGGTTGTTTAAAAAGTGTTTTGCTCTGACTTTAGGCACTTTTAGATTCCCTCTAACTACCTTAAAAAAGGGAGAAATAAAATCAAACTCCCCCAATTTAGCGTGGTATTTAGAGGGATATAGAACTTTTAATACCGATAATAGGACTTTTGAAATATCCTCTAAAATTAGTTTTTAAAGTATCCCTGCCAATTGCACTATTTCTCTAGTTATAGCAGTCGCCAAAGTCGTTAGGACAGTTCGCCATAAATGCGTCTTCAACAGCGTATTTTGTGATTTTCTTGCTGTCCTAAGCTCCTTGTCCGTTGCTATATTACTTTTAAAATATCTGATGTTTAATGTATTAGGGTTACTAAATTTTGTAGGATGACTGCATGACAGCCAAAAAACTCACATGGACAAGCACGATATTACAAGTTAAAGGTTCGGTAATGAAAGTAATTTACAGACATATCTTATGGTGTGGAGCTTTCGGATTTTTGATTTCTCTACTTTACCATTTTGACGTACCTGTATCCCAACCTATTTTAGGAAATGTTATTCCTAGTATTGTTTTAGGTTTGTTACTTGTTTTTCGTACAAATACTGCTTATGAGCGATTTTGGGAAGGGAGGAAATGCTGGGGATCTATAGTAAATAATGTCCGAAATCTAGCGCGGCAAATTTGGGTATCAGTTGATGAAATTTCACCAGAAGATAAAGACAAGAAAATTACGGCATTAAACTTATTGGCAGCTTTTGCTGTAACAACTAAATTACATTTGCGGGGAGAAGCTGTCAATAGCGAGTTAGAAGACTTAATGCCGTCTACTAAATATATAAAACTCAAGATTATGAATAATCCTCCTATAGAGGTTGCCTTTTGGATAGAAGATTATTTACAGGAACAGTATCATCGGAATTGCCTTAATAGCTATCAGCTAACATCTATGCAAGAATTATTGAATAATCTTGTGGATAATTTAGGTGCTTGTGAACGTATTTTAAAAACGCCTATGCCGCTTGCTTATGCCATTCACCTGAAGCAATTGCTGATATTATATTGCTTTTTGCTACCGTTTCAAATAGTAGAAAGTCTCGGTTGGTGGACGGGTTTGATTGCTTCTTTAGTTGGTTTTACACTGTTTGGTATTGAAGCTATCGGCTTGGAAATAGAAAACCCTTTTGGTTATGATGCCAATGATTTACAATTAGATGCAATTTGCGAGACAATGAAACGCAATATAGACGATTTAATTACTTTGACTCCAAATACGCGATCATCGGAAGAAGAAAGTAATATAACCAATTGAAAAAAAATAAAAATATTAATTAATAAAAAACCATTGGCGATCGCGTAACTCAGTTTTGGTGCATAATCATAATATGAATTATCAAACTATAACCTATCTAATATCTTTTTATAACTGCCGAATTGCCATCTCTAAACCTTGACATACACCAGTAAGAAAATCTAAATCCAAAGTAGCAACGACATCGGTAGACTTGTGATAATGGGGATTTCGCAAGAATGCCGTATCTGTGACCATCATTGCCGGATAACCTAAATCCCAGAATGGTGCATGATCGCTAAGTCTAGTTTGGGGAACTATTAAACCTCGATTCGGCACGGGTAGCCATTGACTAGGTACGCCAGCTTTGCGAATATTACGGCTCATGCCAATTAAGTCAGGCAATGTCCGCAAATTGCCAATTAAAGCAATAAAATCTCCGGTATCTGGGTAGAAGCGTTCTAGAGGAGGGGGATAACTTTGGGAGCCATGTTTAGAATCCTTATAGCCCAGCATTTCTAGAGAGATCATTAAGCGCAACTGTTGTTTTTGTTGGTGCAACAGGGCTGCATAATCAGCACTACCCAGCAAGCCGTATTCTTCCATATCGAAAGCAATCAGTCTTAAAGGATATCTGACAGGTTCGGAAGCAAACTTTCTGGCTAATTCGAGCAACACCGCAACACCTGTAGCATTATCATCAGCCCCTGGTGTTCCCGGAACTCCATCATAATGAGCGCCAATTAAAATAGGTGGTAAATCCTTTTTTTCCCCTAGAGTTTGAGAAGGTATATTTAATATCAAGTTATTACAAGCTTTGCCTCTGACTTCAAAGGTGTGGATTTCCACACTCCCCCATTGGGAAAATTGCTCACGGATGTATTCTTGGACAAAAAAATGTCCAGCCGTTGCCATGTAAGGATCCCGTTCTCGCGCGATCGCACTGAGGGAGGTTTGTAATCGCTCTATTAAATTCAAATCTTTAAAATAAGTTAAGTCGGCAAGAATAAACCAAACTATATTACGAAACGTAAATAGACCTTAAACCCTTATAAATGACAAAGGACAAATGACAAATGACAGCCTTAGCCAGTTAGCTTTATTTGCGTCGCTCTACTTAGTGGCAATATTTAGAGTTTTCCGGCACTCAAAAAAGCAGAGGAAGTATTATTCAGGTGCATTTTCCTATTTGCAGATACCTTAAACAAAAATAGGCGGATAACTAGAATTGAGGCTGCTTAGGCACACCAACCATCTCAATGCTATCCTAGTCTTGCAACTATCTCCTCTAGCTGCACATCTCAGCTTACTGCCTTAATGATGAGTATTATACCATTGAGGTGTTTTCATCCTGTAGCACAAAGCTAGAGGTAGTCCCGCCCAATCATAATAAATATAGTAAGACACTTTAGGAGAAGAGTAACGCATGGGCAAGGTGGTCGGCATCGACTTGGGTACAACCAACTCAGTAGTCGCCGTTATGGAGGGTGGCAAGCCGGTGGTGATTGCCAATGCAGAAGGAATGCGAACAACCCCCTCCGTAGTTGGCTTTAGCAAAGAAGGTGAAAGGGTGGTTGGGCAAATGGCACGGCGACAAACCGTCCTCAATCCCCAAAATACCTTTTTTGCAGTTAAACGCTTCATTGGGCGCAAGTATGGCGAACTTAACCCAGATTCCAAACGTGTCCCCTACACCATCCGCAAAGATGAGGTAGGTAATATTAAAATTGCCTGTCCCCGTCTGAATAAAGATTTCGCCCCGGAAGAAATTTCGGCAATGGTGCTGAAGAAATTGGCAGACGATGCTAGTCGCTATTTGGGTGAACCAGTAACAGGGGCAGTTATTACAGTACCAGCTTACTTTAACGATTCTCAGCGCCAAGCAACGCGTGATGCTGGCAGAATTGCTGGTTTAGAAGTGTTGCGGATTCTCAATGAACCAACGGCTGCATCTTTGGCTTATGGATTAGATCGTGGTGACACGGAAACCATCTTAGTCTTTGACTTGGGCGGTGGTACTTTTGACGTGTCGATTTTAGATGTGGGCGATGGGATATTTGAAGTCAAGGCTACCAGTGGAGATACACAACTTGGTGGTAACGACTTTGACAAAATAATAGTAGATTGGTTAGCAGAGCAATTTCTGGAAACAGAAGAGGTAGACTTAAGACGCGATCGCCAAGCTTTGCAACGTCTCATGGAAGCTGCGGAAAAAGCCAAAATTGAGCTTTCTGCTGTTAGCGTCACTGATATTAACTTACCCTTCATCACCGCCACGGAAGATGGCCCCAAACATCTAGAAACTCGTTTAACTCGTTCCCAGTTTGAAGGTTTGTGTGGTGATTTGGTGGGGCGATTGCGGACACCAGTGAAACGCGCCCTCAAAGATGCCGGACTTTCACCTAGAGATATTGAAGAAGTGGTGTTAGTTGGCGGTTCTACACGGATGCCAATGGTGAAGCAGCTAGTGCGGGACTTAATTGGCACAGAACCTAACGAAAATGTCAATCCCGATGAAGTAGTAGGAGTGGGTGCAGCAATTCAAGCCGGAATTCTTGCAGGCGAACTCAAAGATGTGCTGCTTTTGGATGTCACACCCCTTTCTATGGGATTGGAAACCATCGGCGGTGTGATGAAAAAACTCATTCCCCGCAACACCACCATCCCAGTCCGCCGTTCTGACATTTTTTCCACGTCTGAAAATAACCAAAATACTGTAGAAATTCACGTAGTCCAAGGCGAACGGGAAATGGCAGCAAACAACAAGTCTTTAGGACGGTTCAAGCTGTATGGTATCCCGCCAGCGCCGCGAGGAATTCCCCAAGTTCAGGTGTCATTTGATATCGACGCTAACGGTATTTTACAGGTAACAGCCTTAGATAGAACCACTGGGCGAGAGCAGAGTATCACCATTCAAGGCGCTTCTACCTTGAACGAGTCAGAAGTGAATCGGATGATTCAAGATGCTCAAAAATATGCTGATGTCGATCGCGAACGGAAAGAAAGAGTAGAAAAACGGACTCGTTCTGAGGCGTTGATTTTCCAAGCAGAACGACAACTCAGAGAAGTAGCGCTGGAATTTGGTATGCAGTTTGCCCGAAACCGCCGCCAAAGAATTGATAATATTTGCCGACAGCTAAAAGAGAGTCTTAAGGAAAATAGCGATCGCGGTATTGATCAAGCCTACGCCGATTTACAAGATGCTCTCTATGAGCTAAATCGGGAAGTCCGCCAGACTTATGCTGAAGATGAAGATGATGACTTGCTTGGTACTATCCGTGACATCTTTACTGGCGGTGATAAAGAGAAAGAACGCGAATCTCCCAGAGATACATATCGAGAACGCGACTCATACAGTAAGGACTATGGCAAAGATTACGGTAAAGACTATGACAGAGACTATAGCCGAGACAGTCGTTCTTCCTCCTATGACAGCCGTCCTTCCCGCAAATCTCGTCCCAGCTACCAAGATAACTGGGATGATGAAGAAGACAATGATTGGTTGTAAGAAAAGTTAGGAGTGAGAAGTTAGAAGTGAGAAGTTAGGAGTGAGAAGTTAGGAGTGAGAAGTTAGGAGTTAAAAATTAAATCTTTCAACTCCTAACTCACAACTCACAACTCACAACTCCTAACTCCTAACTCATAACTCCTAACTCACAACTCACAACTCACAACTCCTAACTCCTAACTCCTAACTCCTAACTCCTAACTCCTAACTCATAACTACTAAGTAATTTAAAATTTAAATAACTAACTATGCAAAATTTGCCTAACTTTCGCGATTACTATGAGATTTTAGGAGTATCTAAAGACGCCTCTGGTGAGGAAGTTAAAAAGGTTTATCGGCGGTTAGCAAGGCAATATCACCCTGATCTTAATCCGGGGAACAAAGCATCTGAGGAAAAATTTAAGGATATTGGCGAGGCTTATGAAGTTCTTTCAGATCCAGCCAAGCGATCGCAGTACGACCAGTTTAGCCGCTACTGGAAGCAAAAAGGCTTTGCAGGCAACAAACAAACACCAAAGGCTAAAACTTGGCAGAGTAGTGCTAGCGATCGCAACGGCAATCAGGACGTAGATCCCAGCCAATTCTCCGACTTTGAGAGCTTTATTAATCAAGTGATCGGCGTCAAAAATCAGAATGGCACAACTAACTCCAGTAATGGCAATACTAGCGATCCGTTTCGTTCCCCCAGAACAAAAGTTGCCTACACCGTTAACACCCCACCTCGCACTACCCGTCGCGATATAGAAGCCAGATTAACGCTTCCACTAGAAAAAGCTTATCAAGGTGGTAATGAACGCATTCGTTTGGAAGATGGGCGATCGTTAGAGGTTAATATGCCTCCCGGTATGGTGACAGGTCAAACTATCCGTTTGCGGAACCAAGGCGTTGGTGGTGGCGACCTATACTTAAAAATTACCGTTGAACCTCATCCATTATTTAAGCTAGAAGGTTTAAATATCGTCTGCCAAGTCCCAGTTACTCCCAGTGAAGCAGTTTTAGGGGGACAGGTAGAAGCACCCACTCTTGATGGCCCTGTGAAAATGACCACCCCTCCCGGAGTTAGGTCTGGTCAAAAATTTCGACTAGGGAATAAAGGCTATCCCAGTGATGACGGTAAACGTGGCGATCAATTAGTAGAAATTCAAATAGTTACACCGAAAAATATTAGTCAAGAAGAACGGGAACTTTACGAAAAGTTACGGCAAATTGAAACCTTTAAACCACGTGCTGATTTAATACGTTAGGCATGAAATATAGCGGTTCTCGACAAGCGTGAGGTACAATCTTGACCTCTCTCCTAAAAGGCTACCGTCTATACACAAGTCGGCAGACCTCTCCCCAAACCCCTCTCCGACACGGAGAGGGGCTTTGAAGATTGACTCCCCAACCCTTCAAGGGTTGGGGCTGTTCTTGTTAGGTCTCAATGTAGTTCAGTTAAGGCTAAAACTCTTTGTCAAAGTCAATTTTGTTAACGTAGACGCTTTGGCTTGCCGCAGGCTACCGCAAAGGCCGCAAAGGACGCAAAGGAAGAGAAGACAGAAGGAAGAAATGCTTAACCCAAGTGTATTGGGTTAGGTCTGAGAGCGCTTTGAGCAAAATAAGTCACTTGTGTATACACCGTATCTCCTAAGTACGTTGGTGCAAAAAAAATTCAAGTATGTTACGAAACGTAAATAAGCTTAAAACCCTTACTAATGACAAATGACGAATGACAAATGACAGCCTTAGCCAGTTAACTTTAATTGCGCCAACCTACTTAACATTAAGCGATGACAAATCAACTCTCTCCAGAAATTCCCTCTTGCACTTGGAGCCGTCCCATCGGTTTAGGTTGGGACAAGCCTTATACTGTCCGCTACCCAAGTAATATCGATGATGGCCCTTGGCATGGTATGCCTTTAGGTGGCTTTGGTGCAGGTTGCATCGGTCGTTCTTCACAAGGAGACTTTAACCTGTGGCACATCGACGGCGGTGAGCATACCTTTAAAAGCGTTCCCATTTGTCAATTCAGCGTGTTTGAATCCAATAGCACATCTTCCAAAGCCTACGCTTTATCTACCCAAGGGCCCGATGATGGCACTCTCAAAGCTTGGCGGTGGTATCCGACACTTCTTGGCACAGAGGGGACGGGCAATTATCACGCGCTATATCCACGTAGCTGGTTTGTATATGAAAATGTATTTCAAGCACAGTTGACTTGTGAGCAGTTTTCACCAATCTGGGCAGGTAATTACCAAGAAACTAGCTACCCTGTGGCGATATTCCTCTGGAATGTCTACAACCCCACAGATGCAGCGATTACTCTCAGTATCATGCTCACCTGGCAAAATATGGTGGGCTGGTTTACAAACACTCTCAAATCTCCCCAAGTGAGGGTGCGCGATGATGGTAGTCCAGTCTATCAGTATCAACCACCCTGGGGCGAAAGTCAAGGAAACTACAACCAGATAGTTGAAAATACACAACAGTTTGGCTGTCTTTTCGGTCGGGTTGGTAGTGATCAACCTTTACAAGAAGGTGACGGAACTTGGTGTATTGCCACGCTGAAAAATCCCCAATTGGAAGTATTTCACCACAGCCGATGGAATCCGGAAGGAACGGGTGAGGAAATATGGGAAAGCTTTGCTCAAGATGGTTCTTTGCCTAATTATTTAAATGGGACTCCAGTAACAGATAATACACAAATAGGGGCGGCGATCGCACTCCGTTTCACTCTCCAACCAGGGGAAACTATCGACATTCCCTTTGTCGTCGCTTGGGATTTACCCATCACAGAATTTGCGGCTGGAGTTAACTATTACCGCAGATATACGGACTTTTTTGATAAAAGTGGCAATAATGCTTGGGCGATCGCATCCACTGCGCTACAAGAATACCAAACCTGGCGATCGCAAATTCAAACTTGGCAAAAACCCATTCTCGACCGGGAAGATTTACCCAACTGGTTTAAGATGGCTCTATTTAATGAGCTTTACGACCTCACCAGTGGCGGTACTCTCTGGAGTGCAGCATCAGAACTTGACCCCATCGGTCAGTTTGCGGTACTAGAGTGCTTAGATTATCGTTGGTATGAAAGTCTAGATGTGCGGTTATATGGCTCTTTTGCCCTGCTAATGCTGTTTCCAGAACTGGAAAAGTCGGTGATCCGGGCATTTGCACGGGCGATTCCTCAAGGTGATGATACTCCCCGAATAATTGGCTATTACATGACAATTAAGGCAGAAAGCCCGATTGCAGTTCGTAAAGTCGCCGGCGCAACACCCCACGATTTAGGCGCACCCAATGAACACGTTTGGCAGAAAACCAACTACACCAGCTATCAAGACTGCAATTTATGGAAAGATTTAGGTAGTGATTTTGTCTTGCAAGTATACCGTGATTTTTTGCTCACGGGTGCTGACGATGTGGAATTCTTGGCAGATTGTTGGAGTGCCATCGTTCAAACCCTCGACTACCTGAAAACTTTTGACCTTGATGGCGATGGGATTCCGGAAAATTCTGGTGCGCCTGACCAAACCTTTGATGATTGGCGGTTACAGGGTGTCAGTGCATATTGTGGGGGGTTGTGGTTGGCGGCGCTAGAGGCTGCGATCGCCATCAGCGATATTTTATTAACTTACCAGAGAGGCAACACAACAGAGTTGGCGGCGCAAAAATCCACTTATGAAACTTGGTTACAACAATCTCTAGCTATTTACCAAGAAAAACTTTGGAATGGGCAATATTACAAACTTGATAGCGAAAGTGGTTCTGATGTGGTCATGGCGGATCAATTGTGCGGACAATTTTACGCCCGTCTCCTGGACTTACCCGATATTGTCCCAAGCGATCGCGCCCTTTCTGCCCTAAAAACTGTTTATGATGCGTGCTTTTTGAAATTCTGCAATGGTGAGTTTGGTGCTGCTAATGGTGTTCGTCCCGACGGTTCACCAGAAAATCCCGAAGCTACTCATCCCCTAGAAGTTTGGACGGGAATAAACTTTGGGCTGGCAGCTTTTTTGGTGCAGATGGGAATGAAAGATGAAGCGTTGAGATTGACGCAAGCTGTAGTGCAGCAAATTTATGACAATGGTCTGCAATTTCGCACCCCTGAAGCTATCACTGCAACTGGTACTTTCCGCGCTAGCACTTACCTTCGGCCAATGGCGATTTGGGGAATTTACTTAGTTATTAATTGATTAACGATCAAAGTGATTCCCCTGTTGTAAGTACGTTGGTGCGAAAAAACTCAAGTATGTTACGAAACGTAAATAAGCTTAAAACCTTTACTAATGACAAATGACCAATGACCAATGACAGCCTTAGCCAGTTAACTTTAATTGCGCCAACTTATTTAATATGACTCATTACATTTTAAAAGCATCAAAAGAAACTGTGCATCTAGGTGGTTTTTCCCATCTATTAGAACCAGCACTAACTATTGATTCTGGCGATACCATTGATGTAGAAACTTATACTGGTTACTACGTTTACGACAAAGCACCACCAGAGTTTCTCACACCAGAACTGCTCGATATCTGCCAAAATCTTTTACCAGAACGTAAAATTGCCGGGGGGCCGCATTTACTCACAGGGCCAATTTACGTGCGTGATGCCGAACCAGGGGATGCTTTAGAAGTACAATTAGATGCGATCGCACCTAGTTTACCTGTCGGCTTCAATGCCATTCGTACAGGTTGGGGAGCTTTACCACATCAGTTTCCTCAACCTGCTTTGAGATTCATTCCTCTAGATTTAGTAAACAATATCGCCGAATTTCCGGCGGGTACTGGCATAAAAATTCCCCTCAAACCGTTTTTTGGAATTCTTGGTGTCGCTACTCCAGAAACCTCTCGAACTTCTATTCCGCCAGGTTCTTACGGCGGTAATATCGACAACCGGGAATTACAAGCTGGTTCTCGTTTATTTTTGCCAATTTTCGTACCAGGTGCATTATTTTCTATTGGTGATGGGCATTCTGCACAAGGAGACGGTGAAGTAAATGTCACCGCCATTGAAACTTCTATGAATGGTAGAATTACCCTCAAACTTCGCAAAGATTTACAACTGACAACACCAATTGCCGAAACTCCAACTGATATCATTACAATGGGCTTTGCCCAAACTTTAGATGAAGCCTTAGAACTGGCTTTAAAAAACATGATTGATTTTCTGGAACGCTTCATGAATTTGTCGCCAGAAGACGCTTATGTCTTATGCAGTTTAGCTGTAAATTTTCACATTACTCAAGTTGTGAACAGTCCCCAAAAAGGTGTGCATGGAATGCTAGCCAAATCAATTTTGTCCAAGAATATTAATTTATAATTTGTGAGAATTGAAATGCTCAAATTCACGATTACTTGCCACAAAACTGAGGTTTAGATTGTGCCTGTGCTGTTGGTTGAATAACTAAAGACGTAACTGTAACTGCACAAATCAAAAATGATTTGATAATTTTCATTTGATTTTTTCTGTAGTAAAAGCTTTCTCAAGTTTTGCACGTAGTATTTAGCGCTACCTCGGTAATCGTGATGAATTCTTTAAATTTAGGACTTACGCAAGTGTCACAAAAAATAAAAGCTTTTAGTTTGTAGTAAGGGCTTCAGCCCTGATGAAAGAGGACTAAAGTCCTCACTACAAACTAAAAATAATATGCCAGTTGCGTAAGTCCTAAAATTCAACAAAAAAATCCTCTAAGTGACTTACAGAATTTAGTAGTGGTGGTAATGGCTTTTGGTCAATTCCTAAAAGCTTAAACACGACTGGGCGCTAATCAGCAAGCTTGTAAATTTATGGGTGCTATATCTTTCCAAGACTCGGATTCATTAGCAGCGCACCAAAGATCATATTTTTGTTGAAGATTTAACCAAAGTTCAGGAGTAGTTTGCAAGGCGGTAGCCAAACGAAGCGCCATATTAGGCGTAACACTTGCTTGCTCGTTAACTATCTCAGATACAGTTTTACGAGACACATTAAGAATATCAGCAAAGTCAGTAATTGTGATATTTAGCGGTTCCAAGTACTGACGCTTGATTAATCCGCCAGGATGTCTAGGTTTTCTTTTTGTGATCATCGTTAACTTCTAATGATAGTCTTCGTAATTTACGTCGTAAGCATCTCTATCTTGAAAAGTAAAAGTTATCCGCCAATTTTTTGTAACAGTAACAGACCACTCCCCTTTCCTGTCTCCTTGTAATTGGTGCAGTCCAGATCCAGGGTATTGCATATCTTTGATTTCGGCGGCTGCATCAAGCCTGTCAAGTATATCTAAAAGCTTGTCTGCTTGCGCTGGCTGAACTCCACTCCTATCATCGTCTTCAAAAAGTTTTTTAATCCCCTTGTGTTTAAAGGTCTTTATCACCCTAAAATAGTAACCCTTGGGGTTACACGTGTCAACTGTAAATATTATGTTAAGGCGAATACTGTTTACAGCAACAGACCTAACCCGGATTTCTCACAACATTTCTCAAAGCCTTATAAAAACTAGGTTTTTACGTTTCGTGCGATCGCAAATCTTTGCCTACTAAAACGGCTGAAACATAGTCTGGATAACGCCTATGTTGAATGTGACCGCATGGCTTGTGAGAAATGCTCTCTTAGAGAGCATTTATAAAATAAACCTTAAATTGTCGGGTGCGTTAAAGCTCTCGTGTACGGCACCTGGAGATATGGTGCCCTGCGGCTAAATTAGACTTTCTCAAACCCTCAAATTCCTACACAGCCGTAACACACCTTACTTAATATTTACTTTATAAATAGGCTCTAAGATGCTGACATAGAAACTGCTACTATTACCAGGTCAAGGTTGAAGGTAACGGGAGGTAGTAGCCACGCTTTCATACCCCAAAATCTGTATTTAATGATAAGTGTTCGTTATTCACTGAATACCTGAATAATTTAATTGAGCTTCAGCAATATTTTTGTTAAGTCATTGCCTAACATTTCAATAGATTCTTGCTGTTTAGGATCTTTTAATGTGCCATCAGGATGGAAGGCTTCGTAAGCTTTGGGTACAGCTACCTGGTCGGGAAGTACCAAAACTTTGATATTTCCCAAAATAGACCGCAGGTGAACCAATCCCCGCAAACCACCAAGAGCGCCTGGGGAAGCGCTCATAATGGTAGCGACTTTACCTGCAAAAGCAGCCAATGGTGCTTCATTTGGAGATGGACGAGATGCCCAGTCGATGGCGTTCTTCAAAACTGCTGTGAGTGAACTGTTATATTCAGGCGAAGCAATCAGCAATCCTTGATGAGAAATTAACAAGTCCTTAAAAGTATGGGCGTTAGCAGGTAGTCCTTCTTGAGCTTCCAAATCTTCATCAAACAGAGGTAAGGGCAAATCGCGGAGGTCTAGATAAGTCACTTCTGCGCCTGCTGTCTTAGCGCCAGCCGCCGCGATTTTTACCAATTTTTTGTTGTAAGAATCTATACGGGTGCTGCCAGCAAAGGCAAGAATTTTGGGTGTAGATGCCATAGTTAGAGGTTGAATGGGGAAGCATTGGACTGTCCAGCTGCATTATCCTGTTTCAGGCGATCGCTATTTACTACCTTTAGATTTTCTTTACAACCTTTCTCTCAGATTATGGCGAATTGGTCAAACTATTAAGCACTTTGAATTACTGCGATTAATGCCAGAGTTGATTTCACCGTGGCGAAAAACTCGCAATCATCAGATTTTCGTCCCGTTTCTTAACTTTGAACCAATGTTAGACCGTTCACTGTTAGAAATTCGTCAAGAGTTTGACCTTTTACCTTTGATCAGAGTATCTCAGTACAGTAAAATCAAAAGCAGTTTCAAGGTCATAAAAATGACGACTCAAAAAAGGATTGCTGTGGTAACAGGCAGTAATCGAGGGCTAGGATATGCTATTTCCCGTCAATTATCCCAAATTGGCAACCGCGTAATTCTGACGAGTCGTAATGAAACAGATGGTCTTGCTGCTAAACAGCAGCTTATCAATGAAGGGCTTGATGTTGACTATCACACGCTGGATGTCACCAATGATGGAAGTGTGCGACAGTTTACAGAGTGGCTGCGTGAAACTTACGACAAGGTAGATATTCTGGTCAATAATGCAGGCGTAAATCCTACAACTAAGCCGGAGGAGTCCAGCTTACTAACTGTGCAACTGGAAACGATGCGCTCGACTTTTGAAACCAATGTTTTAGCGGTACTCAGAATTTCTCAAGCATTAATTCCGTTGATGAAAGTGGAAAACTACGGTCGCATTGTCAATATCTCAACGGAAATGGCATCTCTGGTATCAGTTTCCACTGACTACTACCCTTTAGCGCCCTCCTATCGACTCTCGAAGGTGGGAGTGAATGGACTAACCGTGATTCTCGCTAAGGAACTCCAAGGTACTAATATTCTCGTAAATGCCTATTCTCCTGGTTGGATGAAGACTGACATGGGGGGAGATGATGCTCCGTTCACGGCAGAAGAAGGAGCGCAAACGGCTGTCTATTTAGCAACACTTCCCGATGGAGGAGCGCAAGGACAGTTTTTTGCAGAGATGCGAAAGTTTGGTGGCCCTATTCAATTACAATGGTAGATTAATATGGAAAATTCCGCAGGTTTACCGCCTATTTACGTAGATAAACCGATTGAATTAGCACCTTCCAAAGTTATTGCGTCGTTCCCGGTCAATACTTTTTTGGAAAATCTAGCCATTGCACCAGATGGCACAATCTTTGTAACTAATCACGAAGTTGGCCAAATTGTTCGCATTAGTCCAGATGGCAATCAGCAAATTCATGCCACTGTTGAAGGCAAGGTGAGTGGTCTTGCTTTGACTGCTAACGGGGGTTTGGTCGCAGCCGGATGGAATGCTGATTCTATACCAGTGGTTTCTTTAATTGCCCGTGAGGGTAAAGTAGAAACCTTGTTGACATTGCCAGATGCGATATTTCTCAATGGCATGACTCCGCTTTCTAACACTCAGTATTTGGCAGCAGATTCTTATCGGGGTGCAATTTGGCTGATTGATGTCGCTCAACGCCGTGGGTCAATTTGGCTAGAACATCCAATGCTGGCTCGTAGCAATTCAGAAAATGTCATTCCGGCGGCTAATGGTTTGAAGCGTTTTGGTGATTTCCTCTACGTTTCCAATACAGAAAAGATGTTGCTGTTGCGGATTCCCGTTGATACCGCAGATAAACCAGGTGAGCCGGAAATCTTTGTTGAGCAAACTAATATTGATGACTTCGCCTTTGATGTGGAAGGCAACCTTTATGGAGCGACGCACATATACAACAGTGTAGTGCGAATTGCCAGCGATCGCACTACTACTATTATTGCTCAAGCCGAGTCAGGTGTAATTGGCAGCACAGCCGTGGCTTTTGGTCAAAGTGATGGCGATTGCACTGCAATTTATGTTGTTACCAATGGTGGAATGTTTTTACCTCCACCCACAGGTGTTGTTCCTGCTAATGTTGTTCGCCTTGAGGTTGGGAAAGCTGGATATCCCTTAGATATCTGGTGAAATTAAATATGCGTTACCCACGACCCTTGTAGAGACGTAGCACTGCTACGTCAAAACAATTCTTTTTGGGAGATATCTCTTGGATTGACAGTGACTCAACCATGCTACGGTTAGTGACATACTCCCACAATGACTGCAAGCAGTACAGTGTGGGCTTCTGTGCGACTCCCGGTATCCCGATGGAAATGGAACAGGACGATCAATTTGTAACCGTAGTCATTACGCAAGTTGTCAAATCAGGATGCGAAACTGCTTACGAAACTTGGTTGAAAGGTATTACCAGGGTTTCTAGAACCTATATAGGTCATCTGGGAACAAATGTGATTCGTCCGCAGCTTGGGGTACGAAAGGAATATGTGATCATCTTCCGGTTCGACGGTTATGACAATTTAAAGGCGTGGATGACATCGCGCGATCGCGAATATTGGCTAAATCAAGGTAAACATTTGGTTGAATCTGACCCTGATATTCAACAAATCAGTGGATTAGAAGCTTGGTTTTCTCTTCCCAGTCAACCACTGAAAACTCCACCGCGCTATAAAACAGCCTTGCTAACTTGGGGAGCCGTATTTGTGTTGATTAATTTGTTGAATACATTTATAACACCCCTACTTCGTGGTTTACCGCCCTTGATTATTTCGTTAATTATTACCATTACAATGGTTTTGCTGTTGACTTATGTTGTCATGCCTAGAGTGAGCCGTTTATTTAGCTTCTGGCTATATCCTAAATCACGAAAAGTTTAGCGATTGAAATGACTTTAACCAACAGCAAACTCGGTAAATTGTCGTTTAAAGGGGGAATGAAAAGCCAAAACGATGTCTTTTTTTGGTATACCTCGACTAATAAGTTCATTGGCGATACCTCCTTCAGTACCATCGTGTTGAATCCAAATTTTTTCGTTTTTAATATCGAGATGTAAAACACAACCATATACGCGGCGCTTATTTGACCATCCTGCGTGAACAACTTGGTAGCGATCGCGTTCTCGATCAAAAATAACTTCTGCTTCGACTTCTTCGTTGCTGGCTTTGATTTCGCTGTAAGCTAGCAAGAGTTCTTGAATCAGTTGACGGTACTCTTCTACTTTTGCCATTTTACAATCGCCTCCTCTTCTGGGTCGAAAACAATCAGCCTAACTTCGTAGCGTTGGATTAATAAGCGTGGCAATTCTAAGTTGAAAAAAGAACGATAAATGTCTAAAGGAACTGCTAAATATAAAAGTCTCTCAGGTTGTTCTTCTTCAAGTGCTAGTTCATATTTGAGATACTGTCCTAGAGCAGTACTAAATTCAGTTGTAGTAGATGGAGCAACAAAACTTTTAACTTCAACCGCAATTTTTTCTTGATTTCGTTCAGCTGCTAAAATTTTCTCTGCACCAAGGTCGATGTACATATCCAAACCACCAAAACGCAGGAAAAGCGGGTCATTAGTGATGAGCCAACTCTCTTTCTCTAAAGCGTATCTGACTGCATCATGGAATATGTCTTTCGCCGCCATAGATTTCTAGCATTTTTATTTTGTGATGCTTTGAGTGTAACTGTTTCAACTACCAAATCTGACTTAAATCTAAAACAAACCCAGGTAGCAACGGTTCACCATAAAGTGTCTTAGGGTTATCTAATTCCTCAACCGCAATATTAGGACGATAAATAAAAACTCGGCGTTGTTTTCTATCAATTAACCAACCAAGTTGTGTCCCATTATCAATATACTCTTGCATCTTATCTTGCAAAATTCGCAAGTTATCGCTCTCAGAACGCAATTCAATCACAAACTCAGGACAAATCGGCGCAAATTTTTTTCGCAGTTCTGGTTGTATCGCCTCCCAGCGATCGCCTTTTATCCACGCTGCATCAGGAGAACGCACCGCACCATTAGGTAAAGTAAATCCCCCACTGGAACCAAACCCTACACCTGTACCATCTTGCTTTGTCCAAATACCCAACTGAACAATAATATCAAAATTATGTTGATCTGTTTCGGAACCAGTAGGAGGCATAATCATTAATTCTCCAGCAGCATTACGTTCGATGCGAAAGTCCCGGTTTAGCTGGCAAAATTCGTAAAACTGATCGTTGGTCATGGCGATCGCAGGTTGCAATTGCAAAACCATTGGTATAATTTCTGTGGCTACAGATAAGTTGGTGGTCATAATTGCTTTTTGGCTACTTCACCTATCTTGATTATAATCCCTTCACACTCTAGGGCAGAATGTGGGTTAACTCATGAAAATCTCTGAAAGTCATCGAGTAAAATTACTTATATGAATATTGATAAAGTAGTAATTATTACGGCTGCTAGTCGAGGGATTGGCGCAGGTTGTGCGCGAGAGTTAGCAGCGCGGGGTTATAGGGTTTCACTGATGGCGCGATCGCCTGATATTCTGGATTTAGCAAATGAGTTGGGCGGTATTGCTACTCAAGGATCAATTACCAATTTTCAAGACTTACAACGATTAGTAGAGACAACTTTAGCTCAATTCGGTCGTATTGATGCAGTGGTAAATAGTTTTGGAGATCCACCCCGACCAGATTTGCTATCTATTTCTGATGAAATGTGGATAGAAAACTTTGAAATGCTGTTTTTGAGTGTTGTCCGCATTGCCAAACTAGTTACAGAAGCAATGCGATATTCGGGAGGCGGTGTCATCGTCAATATTTCCGCTTGTGACTCCCATGAACCAGAATTAGGGACACCCTTTAGTGGTACTCTCCGCGCTGCAATGGAAGGATTTACAAAACTTTATGCCAAGCGTTACAAAGCAGATAAAATTCGTATGGTTTCCGTAGCGCCTTTTTTTGTAGCAGATTCAATGGCAGAGTTAGAGGGATGGAATGTGCCTTCTGATTTGATGCTTGGTCGTCCTACTACCTATGCAGAGTTTGCTAAAATAATTGCTTTTCTAATTTCTGATGATGCCAAGTTTATTACAGGCACAACTCTCAAGGTGGATGAAGCCTATTCTGCTGCTATTTAGTTTTATTTGTAGGTCGGAGAATACAAGCGATGCCTATGGCGGGCTACGCCTACGCACCTGATTACCTCTCCAAAATGCCAAAATTTTAGGGGTGGTTTCGTCAGGGCGATTTCATTCTCATCTAGCCCGCCTCAGAATGAATTCACCTCTCTTATAGCGAAAGTAGTCTTTAGACCAATACGGTTCACAAAAGGGCTGAAACTCTTTTTTTTACGAACCACAGAGGCGCAAAGAACACAGAGAGAAGAGAGAAGGAGGAAATGCTTAACCCAAGTGTATTGGTCTAAAGACGACTGAGAAAAGATTATAGTCCGTTTTAACGGACTTTAGCTATGAGCCCGGAACTGAAGTTCCGGGTGGTTTATGTCTAGAATGAAATAGCCCTGGTGGTTACAAAACCACCCCTTTATTCCCCTCATATTTAGAATTTAGTTGCAGCACCCTTAATGGTAAGTTAATTTACTCAGAAATATTAATTGAATAGGACTTACGCAATAACTCTCTGAAACTCTTATTCCTTTGTGTCCTTTGCGTCCTTTGCGGTTCGTTTTTCATTATTTTGCGTAAGTCATGTTGAACTTTCAACTTGAGAAGTAGCCAATGTTGGTGCAGAGAAAATCCGCGAGTACAGACTTGACGGTTGTTGATGAGCAACAACTGGTAGAACTTGACGAGCATGAGCGGCTAATTCTACTGCCTTCACATCATAAGTCTGCGTTGCCAATTTGGGATAAAATCCGATTCCGATGATTGGTAGCAGCAAACAAGCGGTAATAAATATTTCGCGGGGTTTGACATCAGATATTACAGCATCCAAGTGCAACTCTTGACTTTGCTCACCGTAGAACACTTGACGCAGCATCGACAGTAAATAAATTGGTGTCAAAATCACGCCAACTGCTGACAGCAGCACAACTACAACTTTGAAGCTGGAACTGTAAACATCACTGGTGGCGATACCCAGAAATACCATCAACTCACCCGCAAAACCACTCATTCCGGGTAAGGCGAGAGAAGCCATTGAACCAATGGTAAATAGAGCAAAGGTTTTGGGCATTACCTTGGCCATACCGCCCATTTGATCCATCATCAAGGTGTGGGTGCGATCGTAAGTCACGCCAGAGAGGAAGAATAAGCTAGCAGCAATCAAGCCGTGAGAAACCATCTGTAGCACTGCACCACTGATACCTAGTTCTGTGTAGGAAGCAATGCCAATCAGCACAAAGCCCATGTGGGCAATTGAAGAGTAAGCCAAGCGGCGTTTGAGATTGGTTTGAGCGAAGGCACAGCAAGCACCGTAGACAATGTTAACTACACCCAAAATTGCCAGCACTGGGGCAAAAGTCACATGGGCATTGGGCAACATTTCTACATTGAAGCGGATGAGAGCATAACCACCCATTTTTAACAATACACCAGCCAAAATCATTGAACCTGGTGCTGATGCTTCTCCGTGGGCATCAGGTAGCCAAGTGTGTAAGGGGAAAATTGGTAACTTTACTCCGAAGGCAATTAAGAAACCTGCATAAACCAACAATTCCAAAGTTTTGGGGTATTCTTTCATTCCCAGAGTCGCCATGTCGAAGGTGACGGTATCTCCAGAGAAGGCAAGTGCAAAACCGGCAATCAAGATAAATATTGAGGCGGCGGCGGTGTAAATAATGAATTTGGTAGCCGCATAACGGCGGTTTTGTCCTCCCCAAATGGAAATCAGCAGGTAAACCGGCACTAACTCGATTTCCCACATTAGGAAGAATAGCAGCAAGTCCTGGGCGACAAATACGCCAAGTTGAGCGCTGTACATCGCTAGCATCAAACCATAAAATAATCGCGGCTTGGTGGTAACTTTCCAAGCCGCGAATATTGCGAGGGTATTTATTAAGCCTGTTAGAAGCAGCAAGGGCATCGATAAACCATCAACCCCCACCGCCCAATGCAAACCTAATTGCGGTATCCAAGGATAGTTTTCTACAAGTTGGAGTGTTGAACTATGAAAGTCGTAGTTATACCAAAAGGCATAAATCATCAGTGCAAAATCGGCAAAAGCAACTCCCAGACTATACCAGCGGACAGTTCTACCTTCTTTGTCTGGGATTAGGGGGATGGCTAAGGCAGCCACCAAGGGTAAGAGGATTATGGCTGTTAGCCAGGGAAATTCAATAGCATTCATCACTTCTGACAATCAATTTGACTTCTCGCTCTTAGTGTCATTATATTAAGGAATTTTTAGTTTTGTAAACATTCTTTAACCCTATAATATTAAATTTTTGCCATAGACAGGAATATATACTCATCGGATTTTGCCGACTCAATTCTAAATGTAAAGTTTTGCAACGTAAACAAAAAACGTGAGAAGGTCAAAATACTGTCACATTTTATGGTTAAGCCCAATTTTCTACGCTTCTAAGTTGAGTCATAGACCTAACCCCCAGCCCCTTCCCTTTAAGGGAAGGGGAGTAAGATTAAATCAGTGAACAGTTATCACAGTTTCAGTCGGAGATTTGACCACGACACCAAACACGCCAGGCCAGAGATATGGGGGACTCTAACTCCCAACGGAAAAATTAATTGATAACTGATAACTGTTCAAAGCCTCTTTCCTAAGAGGAGAGAGGAATGGAAGTGAGGTCAATGTATTGCATACAAACGAAAAGGCTAAAGCATTAAACAATCCGGTTGACAATTGTCCACACTTCCCCATCAGAGCGGACATAAGGAACGGAGATTGTCTTGAACCCAGTAATGAAGGGTTTGTAATAAATCTGCCAATACATGGGACTGAGTTGATTAGCACAAGCCTTAAGAAAACGGACTTCTGCTGCAAGTTCACTTGCTAGTTGATTAATACGTTGAGCATGAACCTCTGCTACTTCTTTCGCTTCCTCTAGCTGCTGCTGGAGGATAAGTTGTTTTGATTCACCTTGCGATCGCACTAACTGACCTTGTTTTTGTTTGATCTGGACTTCCAAGGCGGCGATCGCTGCATCTATGCCTTGGAGTTCAACTGATAATTGAGCATTTTCTCTGGCTTGACGGCGGTACGCTTCCACCATTGCTTGGGGTGAATCATTCTCGCCAGAGATGACATTATTAATAGTGAGTGCGGCGCGTTCTTCTAAAAGAATCTGAATTTGAGAGTTAAGCGCCGCTATTTCAGACTGAGTTTGCTCCATAAATCGAGTCTTAAGTGCTGAGTAAAATATTAAGTAGGTTGGCGCAATTAAAGTTAACTGGCTAAGGCTGTCATTTGTCATTTGTCCTTCGTCATTTATAAGGGTTTAAGGTGTATTTACGTTTCGTAATATAGTTTGGTTTATTCTTGCCGACTTACTTAAAAGCTTTTTGCGCCTTGGGTATCGAGAGAAAGCGATCGCACCTCGGCTGTAATTCCTTCTTCTTGCCAAGCAGCTAACATCGCCGCCTCCACAGCCTTTGAGTGTAATTTATCCGCCAAAGCTAACAGTGTCGGCCCCGCACCACTAATCACCATACCATAAGCACCAGCACTAACAGCTGCGATGTTGAGAGCATCATAACCAGGAATCAAAGCTTTGCGATAGGGCTGATGCAACTTATCTTGTAAAGCTGTCTTTAACCATTGTCCATTACCAGTTTCCAAGCCGCGCAACAATAACCCCAAATGTGCCGTATTGAAAATTGCATCGGCGCGACTCACCTCAGTGGGGAGAACACCTCGCGCCTCTGATGTGGAAAGTTCAAAATTAGGAATAGCCACAACTGGTACAATATCTTGATGCCAGGGAACATCACAAATTTCCCAAGCTACGCCAATGGTAGCAGCGAGACGACATCCACCCAACAAGGCGGGGACTACATTATCAGGATGTCCTTCCATTGCGATCGCTAACTCCATCACCTGTGACTGACTCATAGGTGTACCCTCAAGTTGATTAGCTGCAACTAACCCACCAACAATTGCTGTCGCCGAACTACCCAAACCTCTCGCCAATGGGACACCTAATTGAATTTCTATTTTCACAGTTGGCGGTGTTTGCTCTATATGTTGATAGAACTTGACAAACGCTTGGTAAAGGAGATTGCTCTCATCCGTTTGGACTTGTGCAGCTTCCGTACCAGTGACATGAATATTTAGCCCACCTTCTTCTAGACGAGTGAACTTGAACTCGTTGTACAGCTTTAATGCTGCACCAATGCAATCAAAACCAGGCCCCAAATTCGCAGTTGTGGCAGGAACGGTAACAGTGACACCAGAAACAACAGACATTGGCAAAACTCAGTAATCATGAACCAGCATCCCATGTATTGGCAGCATTTTGGGGCTAGTTTTTGATCGCTGTTGGGGATACTTTGATTTACTGTTCCTTAATCCATCCTTTGAGCCTTGAGTTGCAGTGGTTGTAGCTCTGGCAAAATTCTACTATGGGGATTTAAATAGTTGGATTATGCGATCGTTCCGACCCATCTACAGCAATGAGATGATCATGAGTTCTGTTATAGTACGTATACACTATAAAAATCATAGATCCCAAAAAGTATAATTTGCAGAATTTGTAATTTACAAGGTTATGTAATATGTCTAGTACGCACACGGGTATTGAGTGGACAGATAAAACTTGGAACCCAACGACTGGTTGTAACAAAGTTAGCCCAGGTTGTTTGCATTGTTATGCAGAAGCTCTCACTAAACGTTTTCCTAATAACTTCAAGAATGGATTTGATTTAACTTTACACCCGGAAAGGTTAGCGGAACCTTTAAAGTGGCGTACTCCAAGTAGAATATTTGTGAATTCAATGAGCGACCTTTTTCATGAAGATGTACCTCTTGATTTCATTCAAAAGGTCTTTAAAGTGATTCATAAAACGCCTTGGCACATATATCAAATATTAACAAAACGACCGGAACGGTTATTTGAGTTGGCTTCTGAACTAGAATTTCATGAAAATATCTGGTTGGGTGTGTCAGTCGAAAATCAAAACTATGTTCATCGTGTTAACTTTCTTCGCCAAGTTCCCGCGACTGTCCGCTTTCTTTCATGTGAACCGCTTTTAGGTGAATTGAATCTTGAATTAACAGATATTCACTGGGTTATTGTTGGTGGAGAGTCTGGACAAAAACACCGCCCTCTAAAAACTGAGTGGGTAAAAGATATTCATGAGCAGTGTCAAGCAGCAGAAGTTGCATTCTTTTTCAAGCAAATTGGCGGAAGAACTTCTAAGGCTGGAGGTAGGTTATTGGATGGTAAAATATGGGATGAAATGCCTGATGCTTGGAAACGGCATCAAAAGAGATGGGGAAATACTCCACTGAAATTAGCAGGTAAAAAAGAAACTTTGGTAATTACTGCTTAGATGGAAATGTAACTTTTACCGAATCTGCGAATGTGAGTTCACCTTTATTCATTCTGCGTTTATTAGCAGGTGGCTCTGCTAGAATTTTAGTCTTAGCTTCAAGATTCTTCAGAGCATCTTTGTAATTCTTGCTAATATAACGCCTTCCAACATGATGCTGATTGTAAATGTCTTGCATGGTTATTGTTCGACCTGCAAAAGTATCCAATAGCATTTCTTCTAAGTCATCAAGAGGACGATAAAATTCAAAAAGCAATGGTTGTCTATAGGTGGCTGGATTATATTCAAAAGAAGGTACGCCTTGATTTTGTTCAGAACTCTCTTTTGCCATTATGTCTTTCATGATTGCATAGCCCTTCACGTGCTTACTCACGAAGATTAAGTGATGGCTAGTTCGGTTGCCGTTTTCATGTTTAAAGCGAAAAGGTAGAACATATTCTCCACCCATTTCCTTGAGAGCTTCGCAAAGTGCCTCTACAACTGTCAACTCCCGTTCTTCTAGTTTAAGGGTTTTTAGTTTTTCGCGTACTTGATCGGCTCGTATTTTTCCAAATAGCGCATTCATGTGTTGTTCAACAGCTGCGTTACCTAAACCCATATTGATCCGGTTGTAATTGAAAAAGAAGATGCAATCACAACCCCAGTTTTTTACAACCGAGTTAATAAGTTGTAGCGATAATCCCTTATATCCCCACGGATCTACAAAAAAGAATGTAGGTACCAACTTTCGCTCGTTAAATGTCTTGACAATATTTTCCCCAACTTCATGATTAATTACTTGAGGCTTATATTTCAAATTTTCAATACCAGGAATTGAATTTATAGTTTCTTGGAGAGAATTAATATGTTCTGCATCAGCATCATTAAATACTGTCACTAACATATTTTGCATATCTGGATTAGAAATCGCAGTCTCTAAAACTTTTATTGGTGTTGATTTTGAACCATCCTTGTATCGGCCTGGGCCTGCAAAAAGGTCTATATAGGCAATTCTTGGGTCACCTTTTTTAGCAGTTGGTATAATTACCTTTGCCCAAGCCCAAAAATATTTCTCAACAATTCTAGCTTTTATTAAAGATTGCTCTTTCTGTTCATCAAAGAAGGAAGTATTACTCATACGCAACCCACTTATGTATTACTCTGATGTAGTAATTGTAGGTTGCGTAGAGCCTTTGGTCAAAGTAATAGCCTAATAAAACTCATAGATGGGTAGTAGTTAGTCCTAGCGATCGCTAACTTCGACAAGTTTATTGGTCAAAAAGCTTACTTTAAAGCTCCCAAAACCGGCGCTACCTCAACCTCGGAAATTTGCGGAACCAAGAATCCATGAGCATAAATTTGGGGATTTGTTTGCGAGATTATGGCATAAGACTGGCGAACATTAGCATTGATTGCGACAGTCTTCACATCGTACATCTGCATCGCTATCTTCGGATAGAAACCAATACCAATAATCATCAGCAGAAAACAGGCAGCGATAAACACCTCACGGGGTCTAGCATCGTCGTAGACTGCATCTTCTGGTACTAAGCAATCTGTACCAAAACAAACTGTTCCCTCATCTTCTTGATTTTCCAAGCCTGCATTATTAATGTCGCATAGCAGTGCCGCATCTTTACCATAAAACACCTCTCGTAGCATGGAAAGTAGATAGATCGGTGTGAGAATGACTCCAACGGCGGCGAGAAAAACCGTTACGGTGCAGAAAGTCGAGCTGTAAACATCACTGCTTGTCATCCCAACAAATACCGATAGTTCGCCAGCAAAGCCGCTCATCCCGGGAAGTGCTAAAGATGCCATTGCTCCGATGGTAAACAGAGCAAAGACTTTGGGCATGGCTTGACCAACACCGCCCATATCTTTCATTACCATTGTGTGGGTGCGATCGTAAGTAACACCCGCTAAGAAGAACAGCACAGATGCGATTAAACCATGCGAAATCATCTGCAACATCGCGCCGTTGATTCCCAAATCAGTGAACGACGCAATCCCAAGCAATACAAACCCCATGTGAGAAATCGACGAATAAGCCAAACGCCGTTTCATGTTGGTCTGAGCAAAGGAGTTCAATGCACCATAGATAATGTTGACAACACCCAAAATGGCTAGAACTGGCGCAAAGTAAATATGTGCATTGGGAAGCAACTCAAGATTCAGGCGAATTAGTCCATATCCGCCCATCTTCAGCAATACACCAGCTAAAATCATTGATACAGGAGAAGATGCTTCGCCGTGAGCATCAGGTAGCCAGGTATGCATGGGGAAAACAGCAAGCTTGACACCAAATGCAACCAGTAACCCTGCATAAAGCAGCAGTTGTAGACCAAGGGGATATTCTTTCTTGGCCAGGGCGGTTATATCAAATGTCATATTACCACCGCCGTATAGCCCCATTGCCAGGGCTGCCACCAAAATAAATATAGAAGCGGCTGCGGTGTACAACAAAAATTTTGTAGCTGCATAACGACGCCTTTGCCCACCCCAAATGCACACTAGTAGATAGACGGGAACCAACTCTACTTCCCACATAATGAAAAATAGGAGTAAGTCTTTGGCAACGAACACCCCTACCTGTGCAGAGTACAGCACCAGCATCAAAAAATAGAAGAGGCGGGGTCGGTGATCAACTTGCCAAGCCGAAAACATCGAGAGTGTGGTAACAAATCCTGCTAGCAGCACAAGTGGTGCTGAAAGTCCATCGACTGATACCGCCCAGTTAAAACCTAACTGAGGAACCCAGGCATAATTTTCCACCATTTGAAAACTAGCACTGCTGGCATCGTAATGCTTCCAAAAGGCATAGCACATTAAGGCAAAGTCTGCGATACCTACACCCAGTGCATACCACCGCACGCGCTTGCCATCTTTATCAGGCAGCACAGGGATGATTAGGGAGGCAACGAGTGGCAGCAAGACAATTGCAGTAAGCCAGGGAAATTGATCCGCTATCATGTATATGAGGAGAAAAAATACTTATTTGTGAATGATTGTTATTCTACTAAACTTTGTAACAATCTCTTCATAAGTATTTGTCCCAGTTAACCATAAATATTTGTCCTAGTTAACCGCTTTGACTCAAAGACAATTGACTTGAAAATGGCGACTGGGGAAGAAGGATTTTTATTTGCTCACGGTACTAATCCAGCTCGCAAAGCACGGACAGCAGCCTGTGTCCGGTCAGCAACACAGAGTTTATTGAGAATACCTCGAACATGAGTTTTGACAGTACCAACTGTTAGATAGAGCCTTTTAGCAATTTCTGCATTGTCACATCCACCGACAATCAACTCTAAAACATCCATTTCCCTGTGAGTTAAAGGATAGCTGACTATACTTTTCTCAACATCTGGGTCAATACCTTCAATCAAGACTCTTTTTCCAGATGCACCTCTGCTACCATCGGGGAAATCTTGGCGTATTTGTTGTAGTACAAGGTCGGCGATCGCTGGATCGATCCATGAGCTACCTGCATGGGTCGTTTGCACAGCCTCCACTAGTTTCTCCGTTTCGATATCCTTCATGCAATAAGAATCTGCACCTGCTGCAAATGCTGCTAAAACAGCCTGTTCGCTATTCTGCATCGTTAAAATTAGCAGCTTTGTGGTATAATCTTCATTCTCTGCTTGATATTGCCTACATGTGCGTGTTAGCTCAATACCATCCATGTCAGGCAAACCAATGTCAATAGTTGCAACATCCGGCTTGAGGCTTTTCAGAAGCTTGATGCCGTCGGCTGCATTAGCTGCTTCACCAACAATGCTGATCTCTGCCTGAGTTTGCAAGGCAGCCCGTAAACCGATTCTCGTCAGGTTGTGATCTTCAATCACGAGGATCTTGATTTCACTCATAGTTGCTTAACTTTACTGTTATTTATCTAAAGTACAGATTAAAATAATCTCGTTCTTCTATTCGGTATCTTATACAAAAACCAATGCTTTTGGTATTATTTCGTGAACTTCATCTACCGTAAGAGATAAATAACCTGAACTGGGAAGTTTTTCTCAAAGTTTGAGTTTTGGCTGGCATTTCCCAGTGCAAAGCATACTTCCAGAACTGTCATAAGCTGTTGAATATTTAAATTGCATATACTGGGCAGGCTTTTCGCCCCACCCCACAAGAGTTATATTTAATCCGATTATCCAAATTAGATGTTTTTTAGCCTACCAATGTGAAAATCCAAAGCTGCGGCGGATAATACCGCCCATCGACTTTACCAAAAAGTCATCAGACAGGCGGAAGTTTAACGCCCGTGGAAGTGTCGATAATTGGTCGTTTTTTATACAAAATTATCTACAAGCCGATCGCGAATTGTTTTGAGTTGCTCTTGAGTCTTAATTGGCTCTCGTGGTGCTGGCAATTCGGTATTCGGCCAGTTAGGTAAATCATTGCAGGGGCATAACAATGCCGGCATCCCAACGTTTCGCGCGGCTACTGGCATACTGCAACGACCACAAGACACTATATCCCATGCTGGTGTCAAGAGTTCAGCAATGGTTTCTTGTGTACCCTCTAGGTAACAATCACCCGATTCCGGTGAGATAATTTTCTGCCAGCACTCTTCAAATTCTTCACTATAGCGATCGCCATTTAGCACCGATAGGGGAGCGAAATGCTGCAAAATGCTTGCCTTTGGGTTGCTCGTAATCACTTTCTTACCCAACTGAAACCAGTAGGCAAGGTATCCTCTAACTTCTTGTTTAGTTGCCATAAGACAATTTTAGATTTGAGATCTGAGATTTGGGATTAATTTGAATCAATAGTTAAGAATCTTGACTCCTAACTTCTCCTTCACTTCTCAAAGGCAATGGCGAACCCAGGACGCTGAGATTTAAAACATGACCACCAGTCACCAAATAAACAGTTTCACTGAGGGCACTTAGCTGGCGGACTAAAGAACCTAGGCGATCGCGGAATGTTCTCCCAAGAGGATAAGCTGGTACTACACCCCAACCTACCTCTTCTGCTACAAACAGCATATCAGCAGCGACCAGATCCACCGTCTCTAACAACTCTGTAAGGATGTTTTCCCAGCTAGATTCATCCTGTTCTAGCAGATTAGCAACCCAAGTTCCTAAAGAATCAACCAAAAGGCAGGTATAGGGTTTAGCATCAGCGAGGGTAGCAGACAGTTCCATAGGTACAGATAAAGTTACCCAGTCTTGGGGACGACGTTGTTGGTGTTGTAAAATGCGTTCATGCCACTCTTGATCATCTAGATTATCAGTGGCTGTTGCTACGTAAACAACTGCTTTTCCTGACTGCATGGCCAGACTTTCCGCCCATTCACTTTTACCAGATCGTGCTGGCCCTGTTACTAAAATGATTTTACCCAAAGTTGTTTCCTGAGTCTTTTAACAATATGCCTAAGTAGGTCGGCGCAATTAAAGATAACTGGTGATGGCTGTCATTTGTCCTTAGTCATTCGTCATTGGTAAGGGTTTCAAGGCTATTTACGTTTCGTCATATAGTTTGATTTATTTTCACCGACTTACTTACAGTTTCAATTTATTACCGCAGTTTTTTTCTTCATGGATGAGATTTTTCGTTTCAAATAACTTTTAAGGGATAAAATTAGCACCAGCATCGTTCTAAATTTTTAATTCATAATTCTGTTTCCAGTCGAAATTCAAACCCCACTGCAAACGGGACTACCGTGATTATGCACCGACTAAAAACCATTTTTACACCAATTTTGCGGTATATGAACCACATCTGTCGTAGAGGTGCAAGACCTTGCACCGCTACCGGATGGTCTATTTTCCTGAAACTTGCTGTAATTACGAATTACGAATTACGAATTACGAATTAGATTGATGCCCAACTGGCAAAAGCCGAAAATCCCCACAACTCTATTCTTATAGCGATTCTCAATTGCATGGAATACAGACCTAACAAGAACAGCCCCTTCCCTTCTAGCGTTGGGGAGTAAGATTCAAAGCCTCTCTCCTCAAAGGAAGAGAGGAATGGAAGTGAGGTCAAAACTGTACTGCACCCAAGCGAGAACCGCTATAACTATTCAACACCATCGGGGACAGCAAACTTTAGGATGTTTTTATGAACGCAGGTTTAAAACGCATTGAAGCAACTCTACACGATTTAGGGAATCGCGGCACTGGCTCTGATGCCCAAACAGGTGATTCGACCACAAAAGGGCCTTTCTCCTTTAGAATCAGCGTTGGAGCTAACGAAGCCGCAGAAAGTACACAGACTGCATCCTCTCAGGAGGGGGAACTCAACACACAAGGACAAACAGTTGACTTTGACGTAGATACTAAGAGTAATGATCCTCCCGAACAAAATTTCTTTCCTCACCATGACTCCGTGCAGACCTTTCAAGCAGAAGAGAACGGAAGTAAAATACCCAGCCTACCCAAGTTGAAAACTCCGAGTTTTAGTAGCCATCGCCACGGGGCCAATCCAGCATTAGCGATGAATCTATTGCAAGAAATTCAGGAAACTGTCGCTGGTTGGCAAACAGAACTGCAAAATATCTTGCACCAAATTCAAGATATTTATTTAGAAGGCCCAATTGTCAATGGCTGGTTAGAATCCAATCCCCAGGAAGCAGAACCAGCAGGAACCGCAACACTGCGCCATGCAGAGGTTGACCGCCTGATGAACTATGTAGAAGAAATTTGCGCCCGTGGTGGAAAAGTATCTTATGAATCATCTGTTACTGGCTACCGCCTCTGTGGTGTAGACGATGCTGGTAAAGTCTGGTCGCGCCCATGTCCAGCAGATCAGGTTGCCAATGTTAGCATGGCGATCGCTCGTTACCAAAAGTTACGTCAACTGTTGGGGCGCAAGCAATCTTTAGAAACTCGCCTGAGTCAACTGGCCCAAACTCTTGTAGTTTTACACAGTCATATTCAACAAACGTGAAGTTTTAAAGATGATCTCCGAAGAAACTCGGTTGGTGAGTCGGTAACTTTTGGTTTAGATTAACTCTGTGCAGGTGTGCGTTGGATTTAAGATTTTAATCTCAAATCGTTCGACTGAGCAAAGCCGTACCCCTCCGGGGAAGCAAGCTACGCGTAGCGTTCCGCAGGAAAGTCCCAAATCTCAAATCCAAAATGAAATCTATGTCAGATACCCAACTCTCTGCCATTATCTGTACTCACAATCGAGATACCTATTTAGGGGCTGCAATTGATAGTCTTTTAGCACAGGATTTTGCTGCTAACTTTGAAATTGTGGTAGTTGATAATGGGTCTAGCGATCGCACTCGTGAGGTTGTAGAACAAAGGGCCCACAATCCGCACCTGAAGTATGTATTTGAACCCACCATTGGTTTATCTGTCGCCCGCAACACGGGTGCAAAAGTAGCAAGTGGTGATATTCTGGCTTATCTGGATGACGATGCTGTTGCTTGCGATCGCTGGCTACAAGTTTTATATTTTGCCTATTACAATAATTCTAAACTCGCGATCGCAGGCGGCAAAGTCACTCTCCTCTGGCCCCCAGGAATTCAACAACCACGGTGGCTATCTCCAGGGCTAGCTGCAAATCTCGGTGCATACGACTTGGGTGACAGTAACATCTACATCGACCAACCTGGCTCAACACCCAGAGGCTTAAATTACTCCATCCGCCGCAGTTTCCTAGAAGAGATTGGCGGCTTTGATCCTCATCTCGGTCGAGTGGGGAAAAATCTCTTATCAAATGAAGAACTGCAAATGACCGAATTTGCCATACAGCGTGGTTGGCAAGTTGCTTATCTTCCCGAAGCGCTGGTTGCTCACAATGTTGCCCCAGAACGCCTCCAACGCTCCTGGTTTTTAAACCGAGGCTGGTGGCAGGGTATCAGTGAATGCTATCGAGAACAACTTGCTGGTAAAGCTGGCATCGCTCAATTGCAACGAGGTAGCGAACGATTTATCCGCGGCTTGTATAAAGCATTGCAATATTTCTCTGATCCAGCAGAACGGTTTGATAAACTTGTGTATGCTTACGGTCAGATTGGTTACTTAAATGCTGCTATTCAGGGTCTTTTCTCTACATCAAATAAGAAATAGCTAATAACATAATTTATACTCCTATGCTATCTAAAATACCAGTTTCAGTACTAATTCCAGCAAAAAATGAACAAGTAAACTTGCCTGCCTGCCTCGCTAGCCTGAGCAGAGCAGACGAAATATTTGTAGTAGATTCTCAAAGTACTGATAACAGCATTGAAATTGCTAAAAGTTGCGGTGTAAATGTTGTACAATTCAACTTCAATGGACGCTGGCCCAAAAAGAAAAATTGGTCTTTAGATAATTTACCTTTTCGTAACGAATGGGTGCTAATTGTAGATTGTGATGAGCGCATCACCCCCGAACTTTGGGAGGAAATTGACCAAGCAATTCAAAACAATGAATATGCAGGTTATTATCTCAACCGCCGGGTATTTTTCTTAGGAAAATGGATTCGCTATGGTGGTAAATATCCCGATTGGAATTTGCGTTTATTTAAACATAAAAAAGGTCGCTACGAAAATTTAAATACAGAAGATATTCCTAATACTGGTGATAATGAAGTTCACGAACACGTGATTTTACAGGGGAAAGTTGGGTATCTCAAAAACGATATGCTCCACGAGGACTTCCGCGACCTTTACCACTGGTTAGAACGGCACAATCGATATTCCAATTGGGAAGCTAGTGTTTATTTTAATATTCTCACAGGTAAAAATGATAGCGGAACTATCGGCGCTAATCTCTTTGGTGATGCAGTCCAACGCAAGCGCTTTTTGAAAAAAGTGTGGGTACACCTGCCGTTTAAACCTATTTTACGGTTTGTTATATTCTATATTATTCAACGCGGTTTTTTGGATGGGAAAGCAGGATATATCTATGCACGCTTACTGAGTCAATATGAATATCAAATTGGCGTTAAACTTTACGAGTTACGCAACTGTGGTGGTCACTTAAATACTGCAACTCCCCCAAAGGAAGGAGCAGGGGAGCAGGAGAGTAGGGGAGCAGAGGGAAAGTTATTGACTATTGACTCGTAACTTTGCCAATTTTAGATTTTGAATTTTGGACTTTCAAACATCCTCTTACTCCCCGAACGAAGAGCAAAGAGGCGAAAATCCAGTTCCCTCCCCGATTTCGGGGAGGGTTAGGGTGGGGTTCTTTATTATGCAGCTTCACATTAAATTGATATAAGCCCTAAAAAAATCTAAAATCTAAAATCTAAAATCCAAAATCCAAAATCGAATGACCAATGATCAACCCTTCGTAGATTTACGCAAATATGACCAATCTTGGTTTGACCGGGGTCGTCCAGCTTGGTATATTTTATTATGGTGGTTTGTACAAGCGATCGCCTTTACCCTCACTCCTCAACCATTAAATATTGCGCGTTGCGCTTTGCTACGACTATTTGGCGCTCGTATCGGTAAAGGCGTATTAATTCGACCCACCGCCCGCTTCACCTACCCTTGGAAAGTTACCATTGGCAACTACAGTTGGATTGGAGATAACGTAGTTTTATACAGCCTCGATCAGATCCGCATCGGTGAACACTGCGTAATTTCCCAGAAAAGTTACCTATGTACTGGTAGTCATGATATCCAAGACCCTGCCTTTGGTTTGAAAACAGCGAGTATCACCATTGACAACGGTGCGTGGGTAGCAGCTGATTGTTTTGTTGGGCCAGGAGTGGAAATTGGCGCTAATGCTGTGATTGGCGCTCGTAGTAGTGTTTTTACTAATATGCCCTCTGGACGAGTTTGTTGGGGAAGCCCCTGTAGTCCCAAGACGGATCGGATAAAACTTGATACCTCCACAACCCCATGAAGCTAAAAACCTGAAACTATGTAAGTTGGAAAGCCAGCCCTGTAGAAAGATTTCCCGGCTTGAGGTGGATTAATCATATCATGTCCCAATACAGTTCAGTTAAGCATTTCTCCCCTCTCTTTCTCTCTTCTCTCTGTGCCCTCTGCGCCTCTGCGGTTCGTTAAAGAAAAAGAGTTTTAGCCTTAAGTGAACCGTATTGTATCATGTCCGAATAATCAGACAATCTTTCATGATAAAATTAGAATCCGTAAATATAAGATGAAAAACTCCATAACAAAAAACGTATTTACGCATTTAATAAAGTAGCCATACAGATAAGATTAAACTTAGCCGAGATGTCAACCCCTTCGGGGAATTCAAAATTATTAATTCAACATTAAAGACAATCAGTACTTGCTCTGTACCCAGAATTAATTAATTCAAAATTATTCTGATTATTCATTTTGAATTTTGAATTTTGAATTGAAAAAAGGTCAATGATGAACAAACTATTGGATGAAACGCTGTCAATCAAAATTGCTGAACGGATAAACAGTAGAGCTAGCACTCCCTTTGATAATGCTTACAAAGCAGCATTATCCACTGAGGGAGCAAAATATATTCAGGGATTTTTAGCTTTTCCTGGGAAACCATACAGACCGATTGAACACAGTTGGATCGAGCTAGACAATATATCGGGTAATAACTTTCTTATACACATTATCGATCCTACATTACCGCACTTGAACAAAAATCCCGAAGAACTCTGGTACTTTGCTGCACAGAAGCTGACCGTTAAAAAACTGAAAGCCATCATTGAAGAATCGAAAGAAGATTATCCAGAAGATGATCCATTGCCAATCTATGGTGATCCACCTTATGAATATTACGGTGATGTCATGTTAGGTGGACAAGACTATTTAGTAGCATATCAAGCCGCAGAGGCCAAGTGCAGAGAAATCAACGAACTCAACCCTGAGAGAAACTAACAAAACTCAATTAAATAATTAAGGGTGACCAAATTCTGTGACAATGATTTAGGACTTACGCAAAAACTCTCTGAAACTCTTGTTCCTTTGCGTCCTTTGCGTCCTTCTCCCAAGAGGAGACGCTAACGCGAATGCGGTTCTTTTTTTCATGATTTTGCGTAAGTCCTGTGATTAACAACAAGCAGAATATTGTATCTAAGCTACTCATGAACCAGAGTTCTGAAAACAGCCCTTTACCAGGTAACCCTGTTCCATCATTTTTCAATTGGTTATACGCTTTCTGGAAATTCTCTCGTCCTCACACGATTATTGGTACAAGTCTGAGTGTTTTGAGTTTATATTTAATTGCCATTGCTATTAGTAAAAACGCGATTAATCAGGTCTCTACCTATTCCCTACTCCCTGTGTTCGGCGCATGGATTGCTTGTCTGTGTGGCAATGTCTACATTGTGGGTCTGAATCAATTAGAAGATGTTGAAATTGACAAAATTAATAAGCCTCATTTACCCCTAGCATCTGGTGAGTTTTCCCAGCAAACAGGGCAATTAATTGTTGCTTTTACTGGGATTTTGGCGCTAATTGTGGCGTGGCTAACGGGGCCATTCTTATTGGGTATGGTAGCGATTAGTTTGGCCATTGGTACTGCTTATTCTTTACCGCCAATTCGCTTAAAACAGTTTCCCGTTTGGGCAGCGCTGTGTATTTTTTCGGTACGCGGCACGATTGTTAACTTAGGACTGTATCTGCATTACAATTGGTCATTGCAACAAAGCCAAACAATTGAGCCTGTAGTGTGGGTGCTGACGTTATTTATTTTGGTGTTTACCTTTGCGATCGCCATCTTTAAAGATATCCCCGACATCGAAGGCGATCGCCTCTACAATATTACTACTTTCACTATTAAACTCGGCCCGCAAGCTGTGTTTAATCTTGCTCTTTGGGTAATAACCACCTGCTATCTGGGAATAATTCTGGTTGGGGTGCTGCGCCTCGCCTCAGTTAACGCCATATTCCTGATAATTGCTCATTTGGGGCTATTGGTTTGGCTGTGGTTGCGGAGTTTGACGGTAGACTTACAAGATAAAAGTGCGATCGCTCAATTCTACCAATTTATCTGGAAACTCTTTTTTATAGAATATCTAATTTTTCCTATCGCTTGCCTTTTGGCTTAGACAATGCTAGAAACCTTTCCCACTAGTTCTATTATCGCTGCTCTTGTAGTTGTTCTCAGTCTATCAATTCTTGGCTATTTTGTTTGGAAAACTTTAATTACTTCAGACTTGTTTCAAAAAGGAATCAATCTTGCTCAAGCACAAGATTACCAAGGCGCAGAAACAGCTTTTCGCAAAGTGATTTCTCTCAACTCTACTAATGATGTAGTGCGCTTGTTTTTGGGAGATGTTTTAAACCAGCAAGGCCAAGTAGAGGAAGCAACAGAATTATTCCGGGAAGTAATTAGTCGGACTCCGAAAAATCCTGATGCTTACTTGCGTCTGGCGAATATTCTCATGCAGCAAAAACGCGAAGAAGAAGCTAAAACTAACCTGCTACAAGCTAAAGATTTATTACAAAAACAGCGCCAACCTGAAAAAGCTAAAAAAATCACTCAACTGTTAGATAAAATGAGTGCTAAGTCAAGTGAATCTTAAAATAATTCGTAATTCGTAATTCGTAATTCGTAATTAGGTTTTGTGTTAGCGTAGCGGTAGCGAGTCTGCGAACGCGCAGAGCGTCTCGTAGAGAGCGTCCGAGGATTTAGACCCCGACACAAAACGCGTTGTCTATAGAGGCAGGGGACTTAAACCCGCAAAGTTCGTTAAATCTTTCTGTTGTGTCTCCTAATTTTTTTACCATTCCCATCATGACCCCCAATTTATCGGCGGATTTAGGGGGATCTGGAACGTTTTGATACTTACAATAGGACTTTTCAAACATCCTCTAACGAGACGCACTTGCGTTTGGGGTTCGTTTCCTCGTTCTCTTATTCCTATCTTAAGGCAGGATAATAGTAAAATTAATATAGGAATCCGGTTTGATTTTTGAACAACATTAAGTATTTGTAGGGTGCGTTAGCGACAGCGTAACGCACCATTCTTAAGGATTCGGTGCGTTACGCGAAACGCTAACGCAACGCCAGTTCGCTCAAGTCGGGAAACCCGCCCACACGACTGGCTCCCCTACGTATCTGTTCATAAATCAAATAGTAGTCCTATATGTCCGAATAACTTGGGCTAATTAAAAAATAGGTTTAGTAGTAAATTTTATATAGGACTACTATTTGATTTTTGAAAAAACTTCCTACAACTCCAAAAGGCTGATTCCCTATTCCCCTGTACAAATGCGATTAATCGCGTTTCTCCTTAATCCCTGCCTATGCAAATAAGTTTGAAACTCAAATCAGATTGCTATAGATTCAAAAAAATTAAGTATTTATGTCATACATAATATCAGAATTGTGGACTATTTTTTTTACATCCGAATCATTTATTCCACATGGACACTGCTATCTATGGCAAAGGAATTTAGTTTGGTTACACATATTATCTGACGCATTCATTGCACTAGCTTATTACTCCATACCAGCTACACTCTTCTACTTTGTCCGCAAGCGACAGGATTTGCCCTTTGATTGGATTTTTCTGCTATTTAGTGGATTTATCGTAGCTTGCGGCACTACTCATTTAATGGAAATTTGGACACTTTGGCATCCAACCTATTGGCTGTCAGGGTTTCTCAAAGCAGTAACTGCAACAATATCTGTAATTACAGCATTAGAACTTGTGCCTTTAGTTCCACAAGCACTGGCACTTCCTAGCCCTACTCAATTAGAACAAGCAAATCAAGAACTTCAAACACAAATAGCCGAACGCTTACGGGTAGAGGAGGAACTACGAAAATACCAGAATCATCTAGAAGAAATGGTTGCTATTCGCACCAACGAAATTACCAAAACTAACGAGCAATTACATCAAGAAATTCTTGAACGCCAACGTATCTTAGAAATTCTCCGACAAAGCGAAGAACGCTACCGTTACTTGGCTGAAGCAATTCCTCAACTTGTATGGACAACTAATGCTAATGGTGAATGTGATTATTTTAATCAAAATTGGTGCGAATACACTGGGCTAACATTAGAGCAGTCTTTGGGTTGTGGTTGGTTGGCTGCATTGCATCCAGATGACGTCCAAAATGCTAATGAGGTATGGTCTAATGCTGTAAAAAGTAAAACTATATATAACAATGAATATCGCTTTAAACGGGCTTTTGATAGCTCCTATCGTTGGCAGCTAGCACGAGGTTTACCGCTCAAAGATGAGCAAGGTTTTGTAGTAAAGTGGTTTGGAACGTGTACAGATATCCATGAACAAAAACAAATACTTGAAGAACGAGCGCACCTGCTGGAATTAGAACAAGTAGCACGAGCGAAAGCAGAAACAGCCAATCGAATCAAAGATGAATTTTTAGCCGTCCTCTCTCACGAACTACGCACTCCACTAAATGCAATTCTTGGCTGGTCAAAGTTGTTGCAAAGCCGCAGGTTAGACCAAACAAAGACATCTGAAGCACTAGCCACAATCGAGCGAAATGCCAACTTACAGGTTCAACTTATTGAAGACTTACTGGATATCTCCAGAATTTTACAGGGCAAACTGACGCTGAATATTACGAAGATTAATCTAGAGTCTACGATATTATCGGCGCTACAGACAATGCATTTAGCAGCAGAAACAAAGTTGATTGAGGTGAATACAGCATTTGAACCGAATGTAGGACAAGTTATGGGCGACTCGACTCGTTTGCAACAAGTCGTCTGGAATCTCCTTTCTAACGCTATCAAATTTACACCCAAGGGAGGAAAGGTAGAAGTGCGACTAGAGGAAGCTGATGGCTATGCTCAAATCATAGTTAGTGATACAGGTAAAGGAATTAGTGCTGAGTTTTTGCCATTCGTGTTTGATTACTTCCGCCAAGCAGATAGCACCTCTACGAGAAATTTTGGTGGATTAGGACTAGGATTGGCAATTGTGCGTAATATCATCGAAATGCATGGTGGCATCGTCAAAGCAGAGAGTGAGAGTGAGGGTAAAGGGGCAATATTTACTGTTAGCTTACCGCTTCTGGCAGATGAAAGCCCAAGGCTGATGGATGAAAAAAACTACCCTATATTGTTAGGTACTAACTCCTTACCCCTCACTGGTATTCAGGTTTTAGTTGTCGATGATGATGCGGATTCGCGAGATTTTGTTGCTTTTGTATTAGAGCAAGAAGGGGCTTTTGCGATCGCGGTATCTTCTGCATTGGAAGCATTAGAAACCCTAGCAGAAGAAAAGCCAGATGTGTTGGTCAGCGATATTAGTATGCCCGAAATAGATGGCTATATGTTAATAAATCAAGTGAGAACTTTGACGCCAGAACAAGGTGGACAAATTCCAGCAATTGCCTTGACTGCCTTTGCGAGAAACGATGACCAGCAAGAAGCACTAAAAGCGGGATTTCAGATGCATTTACCCAAGCCTCTTAACCCAGAAGAATTAGTTGCAGCCATTATTCAACTTATGGAAACAAGGACTTGACACTGCTATACAAAACTTGACTAAACTTCTCAGGTCATTTGGAAAACCTCACTTCTATTTCTCTCTTCCTTTAAGGAGAGAGACTTTGAATTTCCCCTTTCTGGCATCGGGAAGGGGGTTAGGTTTTTGGTGGACTTTTCCACATAACCTGAATTGTCAGATGTAGAGACGTTGCATTGCAACGTCTCTACAAAGGATTTGGGGCTTAACCCAAGCGTATTCCATTAATCAACCGGACATGATATAACTTATGGCTGCACCAAAGACAGGATGATGCCAACCAGGGAACCTAAGAGTAGCACCATACTGCTGATAGAACTAATGACAAAGCCAATCATCCGCTTTTGGGCCGCCTGATAGTATCCCCAAGCGTAGACAATTCGGCCCACAAGCCAGATAGCACCCACAAGTGTCCCCCACAATGGGTTGACGTAGAAAGAGAACAACCATAAAGCTGGTAAGAAAAAAACTAATTGTTCTAGGGTATTTTGCTGAACACGCAGCACCCGTTCAAAGTCCGCATCTCCTGTCATTTGCGGAGGTGGTACTTTATACTTGGCTCTGGCTCGACCAACATTAATTGTGATGATCAAGTAGAGCAAGAGTGTCAGAGAAGTTATAAGACTAGTCCAGGGTGACATATCTTCCATCTTTGCGTACTAAAAAAGTATAGTGCTTTAGTTTCATAATTGAGCGATGCCTGTGGCGGCTAAGGGAGACTGAAGGGTAGCAGCTGGAGTGATCCCCTTGGAGAGTACACTTGTATCAAGTTCGATTAATCATTTATAATTCCTGCTATAATTCCGCCAAAGCTATGCTTTTGCTGGTGTAAGAGCATTGGGGGGAGCCACTGTGGTGGACGGGTTCCCCGCCATAAAGCAAGTGGCGTTGGGGCTTTTACTTACCTTGAGAGCCAAGGACTTTTTCTCTGACGAGACGCTAGCACGAACGCCCCACTTGCAGACGAGGTTTTGAACCTTTACTTTTTTGATAAAAATGCTGAAAAACAAGAATCTACTGGTAGCAGCTATTATCTGCTTGTGTTTGAGTAATGGGAATACTGCCTTTGGTAAAGATGTTGGCGTTGTTTTATCAAAAATTCCAGACTCAAATCAAGCAGCACTTCCCCAGAACAAAAAAGCAGTTACTAACTTCGAGCAAGGAGCCAATCTCCAAAAACAAGGAGATTTGAAAGGGGCAGAGGCAGCTTTTCGTAAAGCAATTGAACTAGAACCAAAATTTGTCCAAGCTTATATTGCTTTGGGAAATACTCTCGGCGATCAAGGTAAACCTCAAGAAGCGATCGCACAATACAATCAAGCCATCAGCCTTGATCCTAAGTATCCTGAAGCTCACTTTTACTTAGGAAACGCTCTCTACGCTCAAGGTAAACTAGAACAAGCGATCGCTCAGTACAAAAAAGCCATAAGTTTCCATCCCGAATATGCAGACGCTCACTATTACTTAGGGAACGCCTTGTACGCCCAAGGAAAACCAACAGAAGCAGTCGCCGAATATACAGCAGCCATTGGTTTCGATCCGAAAAATCCAGCAAGTTATAACGCCTTGGGAAATGCTCTGTATGCTAAAGGCAAACTAGAAGAAGCGATCGCACAGTACAAAAAAGCTATAAGTTTCGATCCCAAGTATGCAGAGGCTCACTATAATTTAGCAAGTGCTTTATACGCTCAAGACAAGCTAGCAGAAGCAGTCGCCGAATATACCCAAGCGATTCACCTTGATCCTAACCATGCACAAGCTTACACGGGTTTGGGAAACGCGATGGACGATCAAGGTAAACCTCAAGAAGCGATCGCACATTACAAAAAAGCCATTAGCCTTGTACCCAACTATGCTGATGCTTACTATAATTTGGGCATCACTTTGGGAAGGGAACAACAGCTAGAAGAAGCGATTTTTAATTTCAAAAAAGCCAGAGAGTTATTCCAAGCACAGGAAAACAAGGAGATGGTTGAGCAAGTTGATCAGCTAATTCAAAAAATTAACACTCGAACGAATTGAATAAATGTTATGGAACATTGGGCATTGGGCACTTGTACTGCCCTTAAGAGCGGGACGCACCCGCGTTCGACTAAGTAGGTCGGCGCAATTAAAGATAACTGGTGATGGCTGTCATTTGTCCTTTGTCATTCGTCCTTGGCAAGGGTTTCAAGCCTGTTTACGTTTCGTCACATAGTTTGATTTATTTTCACCGACTTACTTACGCAGTTCAACTGCGCTCACCGTAAACTCAGGAACCGCAAAATCGAAGTATTAGGGACTAGGAAAGAAGCAGGGAGAGCAGGAAAGAAGAACTATTGATAAACGACAAAGGACAAATGACAAATGACAAATGACAAACGACAAATGACAAATGACAAACGACAAACGACAAATGACAAATGACAAATGACAAATGACAAATGAAAGAGGCAAAGTCTACCTTGTAGGTGCTGGGCCTGGAGATGCAGCATACCTAACAGTCAAAGCTTACAATCTCTTAGCTGCTGCTCAGGTGTTAGTTTACGACGCTTTAGTAGATGCTCAATTATTGCAGTGCGTACCAGATAATTGCCTGAAGTTGGATGTCGGCAAACGCGGTGGCAAACCCAGTACAACCCAAGCAGAGATTAACAAGTTACTGGTAAAGCACTGTTTGCAAGGAAAACAAGTTGTACGGCTCAAATCAGGCGATCCATTGATTTTTGGGCGTTGCACTTGGGAAATTGAAGCGTTGAAAGCATCTGGTTGTGATTTTGAACTGATACCAGGAATTTCCTCAGCCCTTGCAGCACCCTTGTTGGCAGGAATTCCCCTCACAGATCCGGTGTTGAGTCGCACTTTTGCAGTGCTTACCGCTCACCAGCCAGAGGTTTTAGACTGGGAAGCACTCTCACGCTTAGATACACTGGTAATTTTGATGGGAGGGCAACATCTACCAGAGATTATACATCAACTGGTGCAGCATGGGCGATCGCACTTAATACCCATTGCCATTATCCGTTGGGCAGGAACTCCTGCTCAACAAATTTGGATCGGGCAACTAGGCAATATTCTGGAACAAACCACCGAATTATCCCTTTCTCCGGCGGTAATTGTGATTGGCGAAGTTGTTGGGCTACGCAAGTACTTACAACCTGAGAAAATAGATTGTCAGGATTCAACTACAGCCAAAACTCCTAGTCCCCCTGCTATGTCAAGCAACTTCTCCCAATCTCCCCTTCCCCTTACTGGTAAAACAATCTTGGTGACACGTTCAGTTGGACAGTCGAGCCAATTTAGCGATCGCCTCATCGCATCAGGTGCTACAGTCATCGAAATGCCTACCTTAGAAATCGGCCCGCCTTCTAGTTGGGAAGATTTAGATCATGCGATCGCTCATTTATCTGACTTCCACTGGTTAATTCTCACTTCTACCAATGGCATAGACTACTTTTTTGAAAGGCTAATGGCCCAAGGTAAAGATATCCGTGCGTTAGCAGGTGTCAAAATTGCCGTCGTTGGCGAGAAAACAGCCTATAGTCTAAAACAACACTGTCTCCAACCAGATTTTATTCCCCCCAACTTTGTTGCCGATTCTTTAGTAGAAAATTTTCCAGAAAAACTGGATGGTAAAAAGGTTTTATTTCCCAGAGTTGAAAGCGGCGGAAGAGAAGTTTTAGTTAAGGAATTAACTCTCAAGGGAGCAAAGATAATTGAAGTTGCGGCATATCAATCTTGTTGTCCGAGTAGTATTGCACCTGCGGCAAAGTTAGCTCTCCAAAATCGTAAGATAGATGTGATTACCTTTGCGAGTTCTAAAACTGTGCAATTTTTCTGTCAACTTACTAATAATATATTTTCCAATAACTCTAATGTCAGTCAATTATTAGAAGGAGTTTGTATTGCCTCTATCGGGCCTCAAACCTCCAAAACTTGTCATGCTTTATTCGGACGTGTAGATGTAGAAGCGCAAGAATATACTTTAGATGGTTTAACCCAAGCACTGATCACATGGGCAACCAATTCTTAGCTCGACTTTATCCAAAATTAAGAACTCGGTTTTCTTTATGCGGCAAAAACCCTGGCTTTTTAGCAAATACTTTTTCCACTCTACAGGTTATCCATAAAATTCAAAAACTAAAACTACCGTT
>NZ_JAIVFV010000129.1 GCF_020829445.1 Nostoc sp. CHAB 5836 | reverse complement strand
GGCATTCATTCAGGTGAACGCTTTTGTATTAATCAGAAGTTTCTCGATTCTGCTCTAACTCCCATTGCAAATAGGTGAGCGCAGTTTGAGCATCAGCAATGTTTAAATCTGGTTGATACCCTGTTTCCAGTAGTTGCTTGTAGTCGGAATGCGTAGCAATAAGGGATGTCAGGGTTTGGGCAATTTCAACTAATTGGCAGAGATTGGGATTAGACATTTCAAAGCCGAGTCTGGAACATAAATCTCTGGCTTTCACCCCGATGGTTCCTGGTTCAATTTCCGTTTCTAACTCTTCAAGTAGTGATTGAAAATCAGGATGTTCATCGTTAATTTCAACCTCAAATAAATCTGCACCCTTTGTAACGGTGGTTGCCCAATCGGGTAATGTCTGTGGAATGGTTTTAGTGTAAAGTTTCATGATTTTTCTCTAGGATTAAAAATCTTCTGCAATCTCCAACAGAAAACCGCATCCAGTGTTTTGCACTTGCACCAGTTCTTTATCTAGCAGTGTTTGAATGACTGAGTTTGAAACTTTGAATTGGAGAGAGTGCAATGGAACGCAACCCCCACAAAGTTGAATCAAACGCAGCAGGTGATTCGCTCTCCGGTCAAAGTTGCTGTTTACTTCTTCAAGCATTGTTTGCACCTAACTGTTGTTGGAGAATGACAATTTGACGTTGATAAAACTCAATTTCTCCGGTGATTTGTGAGACGAATTCCTGCGGGGATAGCGTTTGAATTTGATTCTCTTCAAAGTGAAATAGTTCGTCAGAATTTTTCCGCGACATCAGCGCATAGCGCCAACCATGACCAAATTGTTCAGCGAGTTCTGTACCGTTTGGGTAGTAGTGAAGCCCCAGAATGATGCCCTGTTGTGTACGCTGTTCCAGAGCAAAGCGCGGATAGTCCCAATGTTTGGGTATCGTGATTGTGGGTTGCATTGATTTAATTGCAATGAAGGGAAATAATCGGAGTAAGGGGGAAAGGGCAAAGGGGAAGGGAATGAAGAAATTTCCCTTTAACCGTTCCCCTTTAACCTTTTCCCAAGGCGAAGCCCAAGAATTACGCCGCCATTAGTTCAAAAACTCGTTTATACTCCCGTAAATACTGCCATTCTTCGGGGTTAACATCTCAAATCGGCGATTTAACAATTCTGTATGGCGTGGGGTTTGTCCGACTGCTAACTGCCATACAGCAACAAGCGCAGATTGGCAAAGGACGCGCTCCTGCTCTGCTGCACCCACTACCCACCAAGTACCGCCACTGAATCCGACTTCGCCCAGTTTCACGTCGTTGTTGTAAATCCCATCGTGGAGGATTTTAAAGCCGTATTTCTCGCACTCGTTGAATATCTCCGCCTTGATTGCGTTCTCAGCAGGGGAAGAGGACAAGGAGCAGGGGGCAGGGTGCAAGGGGGAAAGATTCTCTCCCCTGCTCCCTGCTCCCTGCCCCCCTGCCTCTTCTTGTACTGGTAGTGTGCCATCTTTGTAATGTGAGCAGATGTAACGATGGCAAAGCATGTTTGTGGAAGCACGATGGACTTCGTTGCTGTTTACCATCACCACCCAAGGTCGCGTTAGGTCGTCGTCGTAATGGATTGCAGCGATCAACTTATCCCCAGCGTAGTATTCGTGGTCGTAAAAGCTGATTTCTATGGGTGTCAGTGGTATTGAGGCAGGGGTAGTGAATTGCTCAGGGTGGGCGGATTGGTGAGCGATGATTGCGTTGATCCACGTTTGGGCACCTCTCTTGTCCCCGGTGGGTGTTACGCCTAATTCGGCAGCGATTGTTTTCAGGCGCGGGAGGTTGTAGCGTCGAAGGGCAAGGTGTGTGTAGGTTCGATGTGTCATAATAGAAACTCCTGAATAAGGTCAAAGGGTGATCGCAGAGCCTAGTAAACTTACGCGGTCGCCTTTTGTTTTGTATGTTTCTATTTTACCGTTAGCAACGGACAAGTGTCAAGCCATAACAGTAATTATTTTGGCAGTATCGAAAAAATCGGTAATATCAGCATTCAGTGCTTCACACAAAACGTTAACCACCTCTACTGAAACAGTGATTGTTCCACTTTTGAGACGAGTAGCATAATAATCAGGCTGTTCTAGTTGCTGAATATATTGGTGTGCAACCTTTAGTCCCAGGTCAGTAGTTTTTTGCTCAAGCTGACGGCGGGGAATATTTCCGCGTAATTCTGTTAATTTTTTAGCTTGTTTATTACTCCATTTGAATGTAGCAATATGTTCAATATCTATCATCGTAGTAATTTGTTTACCGTTACCACTTGCCAGCATAACATTTGAGGTTTATTGTTGTAAGCAGTAATAAAGTAGCTTACAGGCAGGTGGCATAACCGTTCATGTCATCAACTTTGTATTACGGGAGCAACAACCAAGGATAGTGATCGCCTTGTATAGTTAAGGAAAGTTGCTCAAAGTCGAGTCATGGAAATAGCAAGTAAGGGAGCGATCGCTTCTTTAAGAAATCTGGGTTATGGGAGATGAGCAAGGATTATCCACAGGCGTATTATCATTACGAGTTTTGGAGTGAGGGCGATCTGGTCAAGTCGTCGAAGTATATCCCGAAGCGAGTTCAGGAGTTAGAGTAGGAGAAAGCGGCTCTTGAGGAAATTTTGCAAGTGTTGAGGGTGTTGAAAAGTTTCCCTTTCCCCCTGAACATTGAGGATCAACTAGTAAATTTGCTCAATTGAGAGCGAGTATGGGATTAAAGCGATCTGATGCCGGTTACTGTACGTTCGCTCATTTTTGAAGGCAAGAGGAATTAATGCCTTACTGTGTAAGGTTTCAAGCTGATTGTGGATCTGATGGTGGTAATACCGTGTAATACGGGGGGTTTGGGTTAGTCAGCTAAACGGAATTGTGGAAAGAGGAGAATCAGGTTTTCCGTGTAATACATGGAAGGAATTAGAGGCGATCGCTCAGAAATATGCCCTTAGTGTAATTATTCATGCTACATCCGAAAGATACCGATTAAAATTACGGTGTAATACACGGGGGAAGAGTAATGTTGAAGCGGGACATTCAAGGGAAGTTCGCGCTCAAGGACGATGATTATCGTCAAGTGCGCTCTTTAAGAGTAACTGATGAAACGTGGAAGGCTTTGGGGATAGCTGCTGAATGCTTTGGGATGACCAGAGCAGATTACTTGGAACAGGTGATTAGGGACAATGCTAGCCCAAGTATTACATGGACACGAGATAGGATAGATCAAGCCCAAACTACTGTTGCTGAACTTGGGACTACGCCGCTCTCCGTGGCAACACTTGAAACTGTACGTGACCAAGTTTTACTACAATTAAAGTTAGGTAAGCAAGCTCCAGGCTACAAAGCAGCACTTAAAGTCCTGAATCATTTTATTGCGGCACTAACTAGCTAGTATACACAAGTGTCCCAATAGATTAGAGGAAAAACAGTGGAAATAAGTTCCGAGCGGATAGACGATATTCCCTTGATCGTGGAATGGCTTAAACAGATGGAAATAGCCAAATGTATTGACCAAAAACTCACTCCACCACACGGAAACCACAAAGGATTGAGCTACGGAAAATTGAGTGTATTGTTATTAACATATATAATTACGCAGTCAGACCATCGGTTGTCTGCTGTGGAACCCTGGGTAGAAGCACACCGAAAGATTTTAGAGTTAAGTACGGGGTGGTCGATCGGGGAAAAAGATGCCAGTGATGACCGATTGGCAAGGGTAGTCGAAGAGTTAGGAAAGCAGTCAGAGGCAAGGCAGGAAATAGAAGTAAAGTTGGGACGGCATTTGATTCGTGCCTACGAATTACCTACTCTAGTAGCACGAGCGGACACAAGTAGTTTTAGTGTGAATCATCAACAGGGCCAATCACCAGAAGAAAGTCTACTGCGTTATGGCTATTCCAAAGACTTTCGCCCAGACTTGTTGCAATACCGTCAATTACTGGCAACCCTTGACCTAATGGGAATGCCATTGGTCAGCGCCACCCTTGAAGGTAATGGAGCCGATGACCCGTTATATTTTCCCACTTGGCAAAAAATGGCGAAAGTCATTGGACACAAAAAATTTGTCTTCATCGCTGATTGTAAAGCTTCGGCAATTGCCACTCGCGCCCAAATTGCCGCAAATGGTGGTGTTTAGGGGTCAAATGAGCAACCGTGCAGAAACTTACGCTAAGGCTGTAACCCTTACTGGATAAGCATTCTGTTAATCGATATTTTTGGCAATTCTCAATGTACCAATTAACCTATAGATTATTTGGTGCAGCATTTTAACACGGCTCATCTTGGGTTTGAAGACTTTAAATTTCATAGGCTTCAATTGGTACAGCTTGATTCTTGGCGATCGCAGTATTGAAAGTGGCTCATCAAGTCCTTAGCGTAACTTTCGGCATCACTGCTCATTTGACCCCTGTCTGTAGCGTTTTGCTCTTGTACTGGTAGTGTGCCATCTTTATAATGTGAACAAATGTAATGATGACAAAGTATGTTCGTAGAAGCACGGTGGATTTCTTTGCTGTTCACCATCACTACCCAAGGTCGCGTTAGGTCGTTATCATAAGTGATTGCGGCGATCAACTTATCCCCGGCGTAGTATTCGTGGTCGTAAAAGCTGATTTCGATGGGTGTCAGTGGTATCGAGGCAGGGGTGATGAATTGCTCAGGGTGGGCAGATTGGTAATCGGCGATCGCCCTAATCTATGCATCCTTGCAGCGTTTGTCTACAACTTCGACTGTGCAAGCGATTTCGGTGTAGATTTGCTTGAGACGCGCAATCGATTTGTGTTGTAGCTGTTGTTGGGTATATCTTGGGTGTGTCATTATAATGGTTACTCCATCTGTATGGTGGGTATTTTACAAAAGGCGATCGCTTTGTTTTCCAGACTGCGGCGGTCGTCTTTTGTTTAGGCTAATAAATATAGTATCGTCTTTGTTATCCCCATTGTCAACATATTGGGATGACTAAATAGGAATACCTGGGATTACACTTGTTAATACAAGGCTTTCGCTGATAGCGTTGATCAAGAAAAGAGGAAAGTACTATGACTGAATCAAGGCTAAATATCAGGATTTCACCAGAAATGAAGGATGCTTTTTACCAAAAGGTCAAGGAAGAGGGGAAGAACGCTACTGATGTTCTGCTTGATTTAATTGAGCAATACCTGGGAAACAAAGCTGAGTCAGGCGATATTGTAGAGCTAAGACACAGAGTTGCAAAGTTAGAAGAGTTAGTATTGGGGGAAACCGCCGCCTGAGAGAAGAGAACGAATCTCTCAGGCAATTACTAGAAAAACTAAAAGAAATGCTTAAGGATAAACCCGCCAACCAGTAGGCGGGTTTACTGCTTTAAATGTGTTGCATCTTTTGTGAGCATTTTATGTTACTATTGGGATAACAAACATATTCTGTAAAAGTGTCACACACCAGATGGCAGTGACGCATCTGTACCATCTGTGACAACAATTGGCTACAGCCAGTAAACAGGGGGTATAGCTAGTTCCTCTACACCTCAAAATATGTTTTGTGCCTTTCAAAATGTGGAGAAAACTAAACCCCTTGAGTTAGTGCCTCAAAAACATTGCTCTTTGGTCAGTGCCACAAATTGCACAGTTGGTGATCAATAAAACAAGCTGAGAGGGGGGTGAGTTTACTTGCGCTTGTGTCGTTGTGGGGATTTGGTTTGAGGGATGTGGACGAATGCGCGACTTTAGCTGATGGTAGCCCTAAGTAGAGTGATCGCCCCTAAAAATCATCAAAGTAAATTCCCGTTAGTGGGTCGAGTTCAAGATAATGCTGCTTGAACGTGTTCATGTAGGTTATGAGCAGATTTACCACAGCCAACAATATTATATGAAGCTTGTATAAACTTGATTCTTGCTTGATAAAAGCTATCATTAGCTTAAATATAAAATTTACTTATGTATTTTTTATTACAACCCGTATCACAAAGTTATTTTTTGTACAAGAATAAATTGCGTTTTTGTCAAAAACAAAACAAAATTTTACAAAATATGGAAATTTTAATAATTTTAAAAAATACATCTGTCCAAAGGATAAATTTTCCTTTATAAAAAGAGGTTGATGTATTGCGTATTACATGATATTACAATATAAAGATTAAGTAAATAAGTTTACTTGACATAGGAATAGTGATAAAAAATAGCTATGTTGAGCAAGTAAGATAAAAAACTCAATAAAGCCATTAAAATGAGCTATTTTAGTCAAATAGAGCGAAAATATGGTTTAAGTAAGGAGATCATCAAAGGCTAGATGATCACATAGGAAATACGGAAAACAGTAAAAATTATGTCATATATTCAACGAATTGCTACCTTATCTGATACAAGGGAGATCGCTTCTTTATGGAAAGCATTTGTCGAGGCGCGATCGCAAGCTGATCCCTCCATGCGGCTAAAGGCAGAGTTTGACTATGAACGTTATGTTACCTACCAGCTAAAAAAGCCGTTGTCTTTTGGCTTTTTATTAGAATATGCCGAAGAAATAGTTGGATTTCTATTTATTTATATGTATGACGAGACCCCCCCAGCACAAATTTCCGATTTAGAGATGCTGGAAAATCCCTTCGTACACCGTCGTGTGGGAGCAGTATTGGGGATGTATGTTCAAGAAGCTCACCGCAAGCCTTCAACTATTAATTTATTGATTGAAGCAGCGATCGCCAAAGCCGAAGAACTGAAGGTAACGGATATAGATTTGTTGATATCCATTGAACAAACGGGGCTTCATGCCCTATTGGAACGTTTTGGTTTTACGAAAGCAGCAATCCAATACACCAAACATTACAACATTACAGGCAATAATCTTCCAAATTTACGCCCTTGGGATCAAGACTTAGAGACTGCAATACCTAATCCTGGGAGAATTGCTCTCAAAGACCCACAAACGCAAAAAGTGGTTCAAAATCTCAAGGGAGAAACAGTTTATCTTGAGCCTTTAACCGATGAGTTAGGAAAGTGGTTAAAGAGTTCGCGGGGGCTACCCATTTATCCCATTCCCGTCCGAGATCCACAAACTCAGCAGTGGATATTTGATGAAAGTGGCGAGTTAGTTGTCTGTCCTGTTACCCGTGATGACAAAGGGGAAATTCAGGAATTGGATGGCATACCCCAGTTTTCTTTACCGATTTATGACTACCAAGAAGGCAAATTAACCCTGAAACGAGACAGCGAAGGTAAATATGTTTTTGCTGCCTAAAAGTTTTTCCCTAATAGACCTCTTGTAAAAAGAATACCTCCCTCTTTTCCAGATGACTTTCGGGGGATAAAAACCTGATTTGGAGACAAATCTCGCAACTTATTTTACTTAATTATTTCCGACAACCATTAACAACAATTAATCATGAATACTCAACTAGCAATCAACTTACTCACTGAAAATTCCCAGAATTTGAGCAATACCTTAGCTGCATTGGATTTATTGAGCAATGGGGAAACCATTTCTTCCCTGAAATTAAAGGTTGAGCAAAGTATTAAAACAACCTTTGAGAAGCATCAACAGTTGAGCAGTAAGCTTGATATGGTTGAAGGCAACTTGGGGCAGATAGAAAATGAGTTGTCGTTGGCGGTCAGTAATCAGGCGATTGAGCAAGCACGTCTAGAAGAGTTACAAAAGCAACAGAATGAATTAGAAATTACGATTCAGAGTTTAGAAGATCGTAAGCAGGTGCTTTCTGGGAATGGGGATAGTAAGAAGGCGGAAATCAAGGCGGAAATTGAGGCAATTAAGGCGGATATTAACACAACTGAGGCTGAGGTGGCAACGCTTAATCAGCAAAAGCAAATTGCTGATAGTAAGGGTAAGGGTTTGGAGGCTACTTATAACTCGTTTGTTCAGCAAGCTCAGACGGCTCAGGAACAAGCGAATTACCATAACCACTATGTTCAGAAGTGGGCAGTGGTTGGACGTGAAAGTAAGCGTAGTGGCTCAGACAATGATATCTATGGTTGGGTGACAGATACGGAGCAAGTAAATCTGCGGGATTCTTATCAAGCTCAAGCGAATCTATTTAATCAACAGGCGGCAAGTATTAAGGGGGAAGTTGATAGTTTTAAGCAGTTAAATACTGTTTTAGAAGCCACAGAAAAGAGTAAAAATACTCAAATTGATAATTATTACCTAGACTTAGATTCTAAGAATAATCTGTTGTCTTTTACGAGTACGCAAAGTGGCAATGATTTAACGTTATTGGATTTGCAGTTGAGTCAGTCACAGACGGATTTAACGCAGTTAAAAGATGCTGACATTCCCAGTCAAAAGGTAATTGTGGATAGTACGACTGAGCGTGTGACTCAGGTGCAGTCTGAGTTGGAGCAATTGAAAACGCAAAAAGTGTCTGCCCAAGAGGATTTAGATACGTTTGTTGAAAATAATAAAGAGTTATTGACAACAGATTTATCTTTAAATTTGTTGCAGGATTCTATTACTCAGGTTCAGACAAAAGTTACGAGTTTACAGGGGGATTTAGCCCAGCCGAATCAATCTACAGATATTTTAAATGGGTTAACTCAGACATTAGGTCTTGAGCAGGGGAAGTTAGAAAAGTTAAAGCAACAGTATCAATTGTTGGCTTTGGAAGCTTTAGAGGTTAATCAGGGGCGTTTGGAGTCTCTAAATGGTCAGCTGGCGGCAGAAACTTCGGCAAGTAATGCGGTGCAGGTGAATACGATTGAGGGTTATGTGGATTTGGTTCCTCAGTTTGTCGAGCAGTTGACGGGGTTAAGTGATGTTTGGGCAGAAAATCTCAAGGATAATCATCAATTTACGGTTGAGGTTAATAATTTATTTCAGTCCAATTTAACAACTTTTGAGGGTGTAGCTAGTTATATTGAGGATAATTTAGCTGATCCATATAGTGATTATGTATTGAATGGGATTCAGTTGGATGAAGCTATTGCCATTCAGGATGCTCAAGTTAAGTATCGGGATGGTTTGGCAAAAACTGTGGATGATTTGGGAGAAAATATTGAGCTTCAGAAGAAGTCCGTTGAACAAACAGAGTTACTGTCAACCCAATTGACTCATATTTCACAATTGATCAGTTTGTCAAACCAATATGCTAGCTTGCAAAATGATTACGCAACATTGAATCAGCAGTGGCAAAATTTATCGAATGATTATAACCAAAAAGTAAGTATTCGTCAGCAAAAAGAACAGCAATTAGCAGAAGCAGAAGCTAATTATTCTTATGATAGGAATATTTCTGATGAATTCCAATCTAATTGGACTAGTAGTTATTATAGTGATAACAGAGATTATTATAGCAATCTATTTTATATAAATTTATCTAACAGTAGTCAACGATTTAGTGATGCACAATACGAGTTTACAACTGCACAAAGCGATGAAAATTCAGCTTTACAATCTCTTCAATATTTTGAATCGCAACGACCTTCATTAGAATTACCACTAAATAGCAGATTTAATGAATTAAGTCCGCTATTTATTAATGAATTGTCCAAAGAAATTACCAATGAGACTCAAGATTTAACTGTTCAAATTGATTTGCTCAATGATCAACAAGAACAATGGATAGAAGCTACTTTACAGAAATATATTCAACAAAAACACAGTAACATTACAGGAAGTCTTAATGGCTCGAATGAAATTGACGCTCTCGAAAATCTGCGATTAGAAATTGCACACCTCACCTTACAAACCGAAAACAATCCCGACAAAGTTCAACAATTTTTACAAGAGTACGAAGCAGGGGACAAAACAGCCCCGACTCTACAAACTCTTCGTGACAGATACTATCCAGAACTCAATGAAGCCAGAACCGTTAGTAACCTTAAAAAACAAATCAGCGACGAAATCAAGCAATCCCAAGAACAAATCGAAAAATTCAAAGCAGACATCATTCAAAAACAACGTCAATCCGCTGCCGCCCTCTCCCAAGCCGATTGGTACGAACAACAAGCTGCAATCCATTGGGGACTTAGCTACAAAGGTAAGGAGGCCACGTGGACAGAACAACGTAGCTATACCGTAACAACATGGTATGGAAAGAAAAAAACGAAATGGACTACTGTCACCCACGTTGATCAAGATTGGATCATCTGGGATACCTACACCAAAAAAGCCGCCAGCCTACGGGAAGAATCTGCTAACCTACTCAAAGGCATTGCCACCGACACCAGCAAGCAAAACACCGCCACTGACATTCTCGCCCAATGGCAAGCCGCCAGTGCGGTTGCTGACCAAACCGCCCTGAGTCAAGCTGATTTAATCGCCCTCCTCAACCAACTTGATGCAGACCGCCAACTCAACGGCGACAAAAAACAACAAATCGCCGACTGGGAAAAACTTCTGCCTACTCTGCAAAGTCAACTGCAACAGGCAATCCAAGACGCAGAAATTGCCAAAAAGAATGTCACCCAAGAATGGACAGAATACCAAAGCAGCCAGGATGACTATCAAACCGCCCTCGCCGATGTTTTAACCCGTCGCGCCCAACTGCAAAGCCAGGGACAAATCCTACTACAGGAAATCAACACTGTTAATCAGTGGGTTAACCAACAAAACACTCTCCTGAGTGACGAAATCACCCAAGTTGCAAGCCTGATTACCCAACTCAAAACTCAACGCGACAATATTCCCAACCTTGAGAATGACGCGCAAACAGTCACCACTCTCCAAGCCTTACTAGACGAATCCATCCAACTCCTCACCCAAAAACAAATCGTCCTCAGTGCCGAACAAAGCACCTTCATCCAAAAACAAACTCTCCTCCAAACCCAGAAAAAAGTCATCGAAACCCAATATGAACTTCTCGATGCTTATCTAGAAAACCCAGATAAAGATACCAGTAATCTCGAAAAACTCCTGACTGATACTCGCGTAACTCTGGCTGAAGTCCAAAAACTGGCTGAACAAGCCGAAGCCAGCAGCAACACCCTAACTGCGTTGATGGAGGATGTGCAAGTCTCACTCTTGCTACAAAACGATAAATACCTCAGTGCTATCAAAGACAAACAAAAAACCCTGCAAGACCTGCTTCAGGCTACCGAACTCAAGGAAAATAATACCCTCAAAGCCACCCAAAAACAACTCGAACTTAACGATCTGCAAACGAAACTGTTCGATATCCTCAAACAAGCCAACGATGCCGGTAGCCAAGAAGCAGCAAAACTGCTAGAAGTCGCCAGTTATAACGACTTTGCTACTGTTGCCGAAGTCTATCACCGAGACTATCAGGATCTAGCAACCGATCAAGGCGGTAGTTGCGCCGGTGGGATTGCACGTCCTGAAGACATTCAATTGGCAAATTATTACTACAGCGAAATGCTGAAATATCGGCAACTCAAAAGCGAAGCCGAACAGCAAAAGGAGCAATTTAGCCAACTGCGTACCCTTGCTCAAAGTCAAGCGGCTGCTCTCCAAGAACAACAAACCCTTGCGGCTCAAGAGTTGGCACAGATCCAGCAAAGTATAGGTAATAACCAAGACCAGATTAACGCCAAACAAGAAGAATTGGCGATCGCTCAATTCCGAGTTGATGCTCTGCTGCAATTGCGAAACTGGACAGAACAAACCCAGGCACAACTGCTATCCGTAGAACAACTGAATTTAGCCCAGGCTCAACTTGAACAGGATATTGCTACAAACCGTCAAGATTTAATCGACGATGCCGTTAAAGGCCAATTAGATAAACAACGCCTCGATATCGAACGCGATCGCCAGATTGCTGTTGTTAAACTTGAACAACTCAACCAACTCAAAACCGAAGAAGCACTACAAACGGCAATCAATAATCTGCGTTCCGATTTAGGGGTGAATCCCATTGCAGAGATTATTCAACTAGCTGATTATAAAGGACAATTGGCTGGTATTTTGGCTGATATAGAAGCTTTCAAACAAAAACAGCCCGGCTTACCTGAAACAATCAAAACGCTTTTAGATAATACCCTTGAGGACATCCACACAGCCCTACAAGCGAAAGAAACCCTGACCATTCAGGACAATTTACTCAATACTGCCAATGCCCTGATTGAACAGTCTACTACTCTAAAAGCAGATGTTGCTAAACTTCAGCAGGAGGAACAGCGTTATTTAGACCTGTTAACTCAATCGGAAACCGATCTTCAAGGTGCAACTAAAGCTCTCTATGATGAAATCCAAAAATCGGGGGTCTTAGATTCCGAAAAAACTCTGTTGAATGCCCAAAATATAGAGATTCTCTATAAAATTGGCTATGCTCAGGGGGCAGTTGATTTATCCAGTTCCTTAGCGAAACAATCTAAAGAGATTCTCGAACAAGTTATTGGGGGACGGATTGAAGAACGCAAGGCACGGGAAAAGGCTGCTTTTAACGAGATTTTTAGCTCGGTTACGTTGGTTATTAGTGTAGTTGCCGCAGTTCTGACTGCCGGAGCCTCTTTAGCCGTTAATGCCGCCACAACAGGATTAACAGGTGCCGCCGCCACTGCTGCTGCCGCCAACGCAACTATTTTAGGCGTATCGGCTACCACTATTTCCTCTATTGCTACCACTCTTAAGACCATTAGCGCTACCCTGAGTATATCCCAAGCAGCCTACAATGGAGACTGGTCAACAGTTATTTTCAAAGTTGGTTTATCTTTCGCTGATGGTTTAAAAGATATCGCTGGACTGTCTTCTGATACCGTTAATACCCTGAAAACGTCTCTTAATACTGCCTATGCTGCATATAAAGGAGGAGATTCAATCGGTACTTTATTAGGCGCAATCCAGGGTATAGGTGCGATCGCTGCCGATGGTATTGATTTAAGTGATTTATCCCAGGTTTCCAATCTCAAAACCTTTTTAATTACGACTTCCCAAATTTCCACGGTTGTTTATGCAGGGATTCAGGCGATCGAAGATGGCAATATTCTCAAAGGCATTCAGGCGTTGGGTCAGTCCTTGGGAACAATCAGTAAGAATTTTGGTTTAGGACTAGAAGAAGCCGCTAAATCCCAATTAGAAGATTTAACAGGTTTAGAATGGCAAAAACTCGATCAAATTATTGATGTAGGTGGTAATGCCTACAATGCCATTAAAAATGAAAATTGGATTGATCTGGTTAAAGCTATTGGGGGAACCGTTAAGATCATTGATCAAGATTTTGCCCGAGAAACAGAAAATCAAGGCAAAATGGCTTTGAAAGAATTAACAGGGCTAGAATGGTCAGAGTTTGAGCAGATTGTTGATGCCTCTCAAACCTTACGAGTGGCAATTAAAGCCAAAAATATTAACGATATTTCCGTCGCTCTGAACGATTTGGCAAATGTTTGGGTCAGTGATGACAAACTTAATAGTAATTTAATTGAGGCGATCGGTTTAGATTGGCAAGATTTAACCGATATCGCTAAAACAGGAGATATTCTGATTCCAGCCATTGGCAATGATAATACCGAAGCTTGGGTGAAAGCAACGGGTGACTTCCTGACTACTTGGGAATCTAACACTAGCTTTAAGCAATATCTCAAAGACACAACTAATCTGGAATGGACAGAATTTAAACAGGTAGTTGCCATTGGACAAACCGTTGCAGTAGCGGTTGAGCAACGGAGCATTAATGCTTGGGTCGATGCGCTAAAAACTACCCTAGATTGGGCTTTAAAGGATACATCCTTCGATAATCAAAAAGTCAAGCAAATTGTCAGTACCGCCCAACAAACCAACAATACTGACAGTTGGGTTGCGGCGGTAGATCAACTTTTAGGCGTGGCAGAAGATGCAACAGCCTTACGCAATAAACTGGGTGGAATCACAGGGGTTCCTTGGGACGATTTTAAACAATTTATTAATGCTGGTCAGGCGATCGCCACTGCCATTGATAACGGTAATTTCACTAATTGGCGAGATGCCCTCAAAACGACTCTTAATATTTGGGTTGATGATGCCACCTTACAACAAAAAATTCAAACCACCACAGGACTCAAGTGGGAACAATTAACCCGTATTGGTTCGACCTCTGAAGCCCTGCGTCAAGCAGATAAAGGTGGTGATGCAACCAGTTGGCTTAAGGCTGCTGATCAAATTTTAATTCTATGGGAAAAAGATACTACTTTCCAAAATCAAGTCAAAACCTTAACCAATTTAGACTGGCAAGAACTAAAAGACCTTGTGGCGATCGGCAAAACAATTGATACAGCCATTGATCAAAAAACCTATGATACTTGGCGAGATGCCCTTAAACAAACAGTCAACTTCTGGGTTACTGACCAAACATTAAATCAATCTTTAGAAAGTTTAATTGGCTTAAACTGGAATCAACTCGACAAAATTGGTCAAGCTGGCGATGCTTTATACAAAGTCTACGGTAAAGCTGACAAAATTATTGATCAAGCCTTAGACAGCAACCACTACCAAGATTGGCTAAATGGGATCAAAGATGTTTATCAGCTTTGGAAAGATGATCCGATCCTGCGTCAAAAAGTAACCGATGCAGGGAAAGTGATTTGGAGTGAAGTTGAAGGAATTTTCAACGCGTCAGGGATTTTAGATACCAAAAATCGTCAAGATACTATTCAAACCAATATCCAAAATACAGTCAGCACCATAGAAGCAACTCTACAACAAAAATTAGAGTCAACTATCGGTTTATCTTGGACACAGGTAAAAGCGGTTGCTCAATCGGGTCAAATTATTACCAAGGCGATCGCAGATAATAAAACTGAGCAATGGATTCAAGCCAGTGATAAAATTTTAACTATTTGGGAGAAAGATAGTGGACTGCGCCAGGTTCTCAAAGATAAATATAATATTGACTGGGCGAACATCAAAACGAGTGTTAGCTTAGGTCAAAATCTGGCCAAAGCCGTTGAAGCTAATACTGTACCCGCTTGGGGAACAGCTCTAGAAAATATCATTAATATTTGGGCTGGGACTACAACCTTAACGTCCCAACAGCAGAAGAAGCTACAACAAACCAATAATCTTGTTAATCAAGTTAAAGCGAGTAATAATTCTCAAGATTGGTTAGCTGTTACGAATCAAATTCTTGATTTATGGAAAAATGAAACGGCTTTTCAAATCCAGCTACAACAAAATAATCAATTATCTTGGCAAGATATTAGCAATAGTGTCAAATCAGGTCAAGTTCTGGCACTGGAGCAAAATGGACTAGAGCAATGGCTTGGTAATCTAAAGAACGTTGTTGATATCTGGAAATCCGATCCCGAAATTAAGACTATTGTTGAAAATATTTCCGACCTGAATTGGCAATCCCTCAGTAATGTTATTGTCGGTAATATCCAAACAACGCCCGCCATTGCCCAAGCAACTACCCAAGTCGCTGTTGTCACTGCAACAGATACAGCCCAAGCAAGCGTCAGTAATACCTCTAGTTTAACTATTCTTGAAAATCAATCGAGCGATCATCCTCCGACTGTTAATCAACCCCTATCTAACCTCACCGTCAACGAAGACACAGCCACTGATCATTCTGGCTCAAGTGTCAATGATACGTTCACAGTCGCAATCAATCCACCTATCTCAGACCAAGTGTTAAACGGTACTGCTGGTAGTGACAGCCTAGTAAGTAACAACAGTCACAACATTATCACTGGGTTGGAAGGAGGAGATACTCTCACAGGTAACGGCAATGAATTGAACAATAATATCGGGGGTTTTGACAAATCCAATGATCTGATTAGTGGTCAAGGGGATAACGTCATTAATGGTTTGAGTGGGAATGATCTGTTGCGCGGTGGGTCAGGCAATGATATTCTGATTGGCGGTGCGGGTAATGATACTCTTGTTGGTGGCGAAGGTGTTGATAGATTCCTTTACAACACTGATGCTCCCTTTGACCTGACTGCTGTTGGTGTCGATACCATTACTGACTTCAACAGTTCCCAAGGTGACAAGATTGTACTGGATCAAACTACTTTTAGTGCAATCGCTTCTGCTGCGGGAACAGGTTTTAGTAACTTCAGTGATTTTCAAGTCACTTCTATAGAGAAAGCCAGCAGTGCTGTGATTGTCTACGATCCTTCAAGTGGGCAGTTATTCTACAACCCTAATGGCAGTGTGCCAGGTTTTGGTAGCGGTGGTCTATTTGCAACTCTAAATGGTGCGCCAACTGTATCGGCGTCAGATTTTGTGCTGCAAGCGTAGTTTACCCAAAACAGGGAGTTGAAAGCAACTTTAAAGAGCGATCGCTCTTCGTAGTAAAAATGAGTAGATTGATTAAGTTGTTGTGATTTCCAGAACAAAATCCAAGTCACTAGTTCAAAAACTGGCTGATACTCCCGTAACTACCGCCGTCTATCGGGGGTTCAGCCGGGATACGCGCAAATTGGGACACGTTGTAAAGTTATGTTACGCAGATGTTTGAAAACCCTTGATTTTACGTTGTTTCAATACCGAATTGAGCGTGTCCTCTCTTGCGAAGACATTCCCTAAAAAGGTCATTTATGGGCAAGTTTAAGGGACTGAATAGGGCGAAGAATTGATTTTAGCGTGCAAAAAATTGAATGTTCATTTACCATTTTTGGGCAAGTTAGTAAATCACTAGACGACGTTGCGTAATATTTGTTTACAACGTGTCCCAATTTGCCCGTATCCCGGCTGTACCCCTACTTCTCAGTGCTTGATGCTTTGCCTGAGACAGTTAGAGATTTCGCTTTGAGTCGGCTAGGAGCTAGCAAAATTAGTCTTGTCCAACTAATTGAGACTGCTGACGAGGAAGAAATAGATGCAGTCTTGTTGACAATCGGGCGTAAATGGAAGACATCTAAACAAAATACGACAATTTCAGGGAATTACAGCCCAAACTTGGATAGCGCGATCGCAGTCTGATTGCAATTTTGCAATATGATCGTTAGCTATCAATTATCAGGCTGTATCATTTATGCTAGAAGGAATTAAATATGTGAGCTTTGACGACGTGCGGGAGATGCTAGATGGCTTGTCACAGGAAGAAAAAGAGGCTTTGCTATCTGAGCAGATGAAGAAGCTCTCAGCCGAAGCTAAGGCAAGGGTTTTAGGGCTTTCTGAAAGTGGTTTGACTATAGTTACAGGTTCATTTGCATCACTTAACAGTGATGTTGCAATAAATATTCAAAATGCCTCTGGGTTTGAACCGGAGGCGCTGCTTAAGGCGTTGGTGGAATTTCGGAAAGCAGAAAGGGAAAGCAAGTAAAAAATTTGTCTGATTTATTCTTAGAGGATAGGTGCGATCGCAATATTCTTAGAGGATAGCTAATAACTCCTTAGCCAAATACGAAGCCGAATTTATCCCCTGTAACGGATTGCGCTTACCTTTCAATACAAGCTCAATCCGTTGCTGTTTTTAAAGTAATAGATCATGATTGCTTACGCAAAAAGAAGAAATATTGTTGCTTCGCAGTTTCTTTTTTGACTCCCTCCGGTCGATGTCCCCCCCCGCCCCAAGGGGAGCGCTCATTGCCGCAGGGCTACCCCGGCTGCTTCAGGATGGCTCCGCGTATCAAGGGCTTCGCAAGTGGCGGAATAATGTTGCTTCGCAGTTTATATCTGGGGACACCCCAGACCCCGATCCGCCACCCTTGACACGCTACGCAAGAAAGAAAGAGCCGGGGGGTTTCTCGGTTTGTCGTTTCGCGTTGAGGTCTGCTATGTCCACTCTCGTTCGTCGGTCGTTCGTCGGTTGTCCCGCTCCGTTGGCGGTTGAGGTTGTCGAGTTGGCCCGCTTGTTCCCTGGTCTTGGGCTTGCGGTGGTGCGGCCGTCGTCTCGCGCGTTTTCTAGTTGGGTGTGTGTGTCTTCGTTCGCGTCTGAGGCAGCGGCGGTCAAGTTTGCGGCGGTGGCTGCTGGCCAGTTCTTCGGGCCTGGTTCGTTCTGTGTCGTTCGTTTTACGGGGCGGCGTTGGCGGGTGTCAGTTCCGTGCCTCTCTCCTGCGGTGGTTGTGCGGGTGTGGTTGGGGCGGCCTCGGTTGGCGCGTCGGTTTGGCGGTCGGTTAGTTCTCGCTGGCTAGTTTGTTTGGGGGCTTCGGCCCTCTTTTTTTGGGCATTTAATCATTGACTCTCCATTGGATCTGAGCGCCCAATACCGAGCTCGCGCAGACATTCGCGTACCGACTCGACATCAATACCACAGTAATAAAACTGCTTTTGCTTTAGATCACCGATACAATATCCTGACCTCCCGTCACTCGCCCGAAACAGCTCGGTCGCCAGATATTCACGCGAAATTTTGTATTTACGGGTAGCAAATTCCAGATCAGGCGGTTCACTAGATGGATTGTAAAATGAACTTCCTAGTATGTGCTGTATGCGTCCACATTCGTGATAAAAAATTCTAAGATAACTGGGAATGCAAATATTCATTCTATTCCTCCGTTAATTACTTTCGCCGCACCCGGCCCCTAAAAAAGTGAAGAGAGCTTCAGGTCGCTGTGTTATTTTAGAAAAGAAGCAGCCCCTAGTGGGGCTAGAGGCTGCTAATTAAGCGCTCTTACGGATCTTCAGGCTCGTCGTCTTGTTCAGACAATGCCTTGTCGATTTCATCCATAACATCTTTCGCTGTTACTACGTCTTCTCGGTCGCCCGTTTCCGGGTTTACCTTGTAGAAAACGTCGCTGTCGTCAACAACCCGTTCGTACTCAACTTCCGGGTTGTACTCCCCTTTTCCGTTACCTGATTGGGTCAATTTACCTCCTTGTGAGGGTGTGTATTTGTTGTCCCTCATCTTTATATTATATCATGATATTTATCATGATATAAATTGGGGTAAACAAATATTGAAGTCATGCCCAGAAAAAAGTTAGACCGCCAAAAAGATTACATACAATTTGTTATAGACACTGAAGACAAAAAAGCTTTTGATACTTGGTGTTTGGCTAATGGTACTACCATGAGTGACGTTATCCGTAAGGAGATAGCCCCTTATATCGCCAAAGGTAAAAAGCTTTTGAAGGAGGGCGAGTGAAGGTAGTCTCTGGGATTTACTTCATAAGGTGCAAGCGTGCGTAGTTTACCGCCGCAGGCATCGCTTACGATCGCCCGCTATTGCTAAAAATCTTTTAATGCATTCACTCTTTCTACCCAGGCAGGGGCTTTTTTGCCGTTAGCAGGGTTTAACTCGCTAAACTCGCGTTGCAATTGCTCATCATTCATGTGTTGCAATTGAGACTTAGCCCAGGCGATCGCATCATTTTCTGATTTCCAATTTAGCCAAACTTCGCCCATCCAAATACGCAATTGATAAGCAAAGTCTTTGTTAGGTCTAGACCAAGAAGTATCTTGAATTTGTGGACAACGAGATTTGCTGATATAAAGCGTATGTTCAGCGCTTAACTCACCAGCAATATCAAATTCGTACGGGAGCAATGCGATTTTGTGAGCTGACTCCAAAGGTCGTGCGATCGCTAAATTTTTTTACCAGTACAAATAAATATTAGTTACATGTCAATTAGTATTAATACTAAAAAATAAAATAGTTGATGAAGAACGTTCATAACAGGCGCTTGGAGTGCTGACCTGATTGAATATTTATTGATAATGATAATCAAAAACAGAGAGGGGAGAAGGAAAGAGCCGTTTAGCGGCTCTTTCCTTCTCCCCTTTTATTCGATTATTATTATTTTGATTCTTCGTATATGCGAACAATAATTATTTTGTGACTACGAAAAAAGGTAAAATTCCTTATTGGTAGTAGTTTTCAGACTTTTAACGTTAACATAAATGGAAAAAAATATAGATGCAACTTTAGATTTGGCAAAATCGTTGAAAGACTTTGAAGAAAGTGTTATTAAACTTTTAGAATTGACTAATGTGAGCGTTTGGGATGGGCGAGTCTTTAAAGAAAGAGAACAAAAAATTAGAGTTGCAGCACTTGTTTTAGCGGGTCAATGTATCGCCTTATTTTTATATAATCTTTCTACTTCTCAAGAAGCTCTTGATACAGCAATAACTCAAACTCAAGGCTGGTGGCACCCAAC
>NZ_JAIVFV010000128.1 GCF_020829445.1 Nostoc sp. CHAB 5836 | reverse complement strand
CACTTAAAATAAAATAAAAAATGGCTAACAACGAAGAATCGCGTGGTTTAAAGTCTCTATTTGATTGGTTTGCAAATCGACGGAAATCAGGATCTACTAGTCTCGAACGCCAAGAACGTGAAATTGCTGATGGTTTATGGCACAAATGTTCTAAGTGTGGAGTGTTGACATATACAAAAGACCTGAAAGCCAATCAGATGGTTTGTGTCGAATGTGGTCATCACAATCGGGTAGATAGCGATGAGCGCATCCGTCAATTGATAGATCATAATACTTGGAAACCTTTAGACGAGCATTTGCGTCCAACGGATCCCCTAGAATTCCGCGATCGCAAACTCTACAGCGATCGCCTCCGGGAAACACAAGATAAAATTGGCTTAATAGACGCGGTGAACACTGGTTTAGGTCAAATCAATGGTTTGCCCATTGCCCTTGGGGTTATGGACTTCCGTTTTATGGGTGGTAGTATGGGTTCGGTCGTGGGAGAAAAACTCACTCGGATGATTGAGCAAGCCACTCAACGGCGGTATCCTGTAGTTATCATCTGCACCTCCGGCGGCGCGAGAATGCAAGAAGGAATGCTTTCTTTGATGCAAATGGCGAAAATCTCCGCAGCCCTACAACGCCATCAAGACGCGCGATTATTATATATTCCCGTTTTGACCAATCCCACAACGGGCGGTGTTACCGCTAGTTTTGCAATGTTGGGTGATATCATTTTGGCAGAACCCAAGGCAACTATTGGTTTTGCCGGTCGGCGAGTGATTGAGCAAACCTTGCGGGAAAAACTACCCGATAATTTTCAAACTGCTGAAGATTTGCTCCAGCATGGCTTTGTTGATGATATCGTGCCCCGCACTCAATTAAAGAATACCTTAGCGCAGCTGATTGCCCTACACCAGCCTGTACTAACAACACCTCATATGGTTTTGTGGGAAACAATGTCTTTAACTTCTAGCGCCGCAGAATAGTCAAAAGTTCAAAGTGAAGAGTCAGGAGTGAAAAAATTCATCACTCCTCACTCTTATCTTATATAGGACTTACGCAAAATAATCAAAAAACGAACCGCAAACGCGAGTGATATAGTGCTTTTCCCTTGAGAGACTCTGATCGTGAATTAAAGGATTGAATTTTGAATTGTTCAGTGTCTGTGATCAACAAAAAATTATTTAATTTTTTGGGATTAGTAATGGCGATCGCGATCGCTATTATTGCTTGTCAAAGCCTACAATTACCAAGCAAACCGTTAGCATCTACCGCAGTCACCATTAAACTCAGTGGTTGGGGAGGGTCTCCTGTTGAGCAAAAACTATTAAGGCAGATACTAAGTAAGTCGGTGAAAATAAATCAAACTATGTGACGAAACGTAAACAGGCTTGAAATCCTTACCAAGGACGAATGACAAAGGACAAATGACAGCCATCACGAGTTATTTTTAATTGCGCCGACCTACTTAAATCAGTGGCAAAGAATTTGGGCTATGACCAAGACGCACTGCGATCGCCATTAGTGGCGGGAGTTGATTATGCTACACCGTGGCAGGTAGGTCAGTATCCAGGTGCGATCGTCAATAATTTTGATAACCAGTTTGTCAGCGCTTTATTGGGGCAACAACCATTAAAGCAGGCGATCGCGCGGGCACAAAGAGAAGCTAATCAGCAAATTAAGGCAATGGAGTAATGCATAAGACCTCTTGCAAAAGTCCCTAACACCCCACCCCCAACGCCTCCCGAAGAGCCTACGGTGTATACACAAGTGACTTATTTTGCTCAAAGCGCTCTCAGACCTAACGAGAACAGCCCCAACCCTTGTAGCGTTCGGGAGCCAATCTTCAAAGCCCCTCTCCGTGTCGGAGAGGGGTTTGGGGAGAGGTCTGCCAACTTGTGTATACACGGTAGCCGATAAATTGGGGGGAATCGGAATTCAATGCTAGCAGGACTTACGCAAAATCATGAAAAAACGAACCGCCATCGCGTAGCGTCTCCCCCTGGGAGAAGTACGCCAAGTACGCCAAGAAATAAGAGTTTCAGAGAGTTATTGCGTAACTCCTAGCTAGCTTGCTTTTCATCATTCAAAATTCAGAGTATAAATAAATACTATATTCCAAAAATCATGAGTTGGCGATGTCTACGGTGGTAAAAGGGCTTTGTTCTTGGCGCAGCCCCCCGTAGAGAAGTGTGGGCTGAGGCCTGGCTGCATGGCTTTGCAAAAGTTAAAAATTAACTCCGGGATAGTTATTGGGGATAGATAAGATGAACAACAGATTAACGTTTTATATAATTTTGTTACATGGTTTGTTTTTAGGAATAGCAACGGCTAGCGCCAAGTCACCGTTTGTTAACAGAGTTGAGACAGAGTTGTCAGCCAACCATAGGGTTGTAGAAGGCTTGGTTACAGCCAGAAGTGGAGATAAATCCAATAGTCAGTTAACTACAGAAACTTCTTCAACTAAAATCTCAGGCTTATCGCCAGATAAGATCAATATTTCCCAGAAACAGAGGCTACCTTCAGGGCAAGTTTGGGTAGTCAATCAAAATAAACACGTACAGCCTCAACCGTTTATTTGGGTAGTAAAAGATTCTAAAAAAGCAGGGTATCAACCATTTTTGCAAGTTGCAAAACCCCCAGAAAAACCTAATGCAAAGCCTAACTCGAGAAAACCACCAGCAAAGGATGATTTAGAGCCATTTGACGAAGTAGTCAAAGATACCCAAAAGTCAGGGGGATTGTTTACCATTTATCGCAATAAAGAAAAGAATAAAATTTATCTAGAAATTAAACCAGAGCAACTTAATAAAAATTACCTAGCTACAGCAACCCTGGAATCAGGCATTGGCGAACGGGGGATTTACAGTGGTATGCCTCTGCAAGATTTTTTGTTTTATTTCGAGCGAGTGGATGATAAATTAAACTTTGTGATCCGCAATGTTAATTTTCGTACTCGTGAGGGAGATCCTCAAGCGCGATCGCTAGCCCGGTCTTTTAGTGACTCTGTTCTTTACAACATTTCCATTAAAAGCATTCATCCAGAACGCAAAACTATTCTCATTGACTTGGGCGATTTGTTACTTACAGACTTAGCTGGATTATCTGTAAGTTTAGGAGTACCAGGAAGCACAGACCAGTCTTACTTTGGTAATGCGAAAGTTTTTCCCCAAAACTTAGAAATTGAGTCAGTTTTGAATTTCTCTGGTGGCGTTGACCGCGACAGTGAAGTAGCAAGCTTTGCCTCCCTAGCTGACAACCGTGGCTTTACCCTGCGCGTTCACTACAGTCTCTCCCAACTACCCAATCAAGATTATCGACCGCGCCTTGCTGACGATCGCATCGGCTATTTCATTACCGCCTACCAAGATTTGTCCAAAGACGATCGCGGCGATTCTTTTGTCCGCTACATCAATCGCTGGCGTTTGGAAAAAGAAGACCCGAAAGCAGTAATTTCTCCTCCCAAAAAACCGATTGTCTTCTGGATTGATAACGCTGTGCCTTTAGAGTACCGCGATGCGATGAAAGAAGGCATCCTGATGTGGAACAAAGCTTTTCTGAAAGCGGGATTCAAGGATGCAATTGAAGTGCGCCAAATGCCAGATGATGCCACATGGGATCCAGGAGATATTCGTTACAACACGGTTCGCTGGATTAATACAGTAGATGGTTATTTTGCAATGGGGCCGTCCCGCGTTAACCCTTTAACTGGGGAAATATTGGATGCAGACATTCTTGTAGATGCCAGCTTTGTAAGGGCACTCAAGAATGAGTATCGCAAAATCGTCCAACCCAGCCAAAGAGAAAATCGCACTACTTTATCCGCTTTGATGCAAAATCGCCTACTTTGCGCCAATGGTATAGATGCCAATAACAATAGTACGCCGCAGCAGATACAAGGGCAACAGGGGTTATTGAGTCGTTTATCGAAAATGGCAGGCGAGTACGATTTATGCTACGGCATGGAAGCTGCTAACCAGTTTGCCTTTGGTTCATTGGCAATGTCACTGCTGCCCGATACTATGGCCACTCCAGACCAGGTGAAAGAATATATCAATCAATATTTACGTTTAATCATTGCTCACGAAGTTGGGCATACTCTTGGTTTACGCCATAACTTCCGTGGTAGTACCCTGCTAGCACCAGAGGAGATGAATAATACGGAAATTACCAAAACTAAAGGTCTGACAACTTCTGTGATGGACTATATTCCCCCAAATATCGCCCCTCAAGGTACAAAACAGGGAGATTATTTTCCCAATATGGTGGGATCTTATGATGAATGGGCCATTAAGTACGGCTACATACCAATTCAAACATCAACTCCCATAGCAGAAAAGCCGATTTTGGAGGAAATTGCTGCACAATCCTACAAACCAGAGTTGAGTTATTCCACAGATGAAGATATATATGACCTTGACCCAACTGCCAATGCTTGGGATAATAGCGGCAATGTGCTGCTTTATTCTCAGTGGCAGTTGAATAATTCGCGGGTGATGTGGGAACGTCTCGATAAGCGTTTCCCAATGGCTGGTGATAGTTACAGCGACGTGAGCGAACGTTTTACCACCGTATTGGGTAATTACTTCCAGCAAATATATTACACCACAAAATACATCGGGGGACAATCTTTTTATCGCATCCACCCCAGCGAGATCGCCTCCGAAAAAGTCTCTGGAGTCGGCCAACACCGTTTACCATTTGAGCCAGTATCAGTGGAAGAACAACGGCAAGCTTTAGAAACGCTGCAAAAATATGTGTTTGCAGAAGATGCCCTGAGTTTTTCACCAGAATTACTGAATAAATTAGCACCTTCTCGTTGGCGGCATTGGGGTAGTTCGCCGCGAGTTGGCCGTTTGGATTTTCCCATTCATGACTTGGTGTTATTCATGCAAGGTTCTGTGTTGCGGGATTTACTTTCAGGCGATCGCCTCTCTCGCCTCAAGGATATTGAACTCAAAACGAAGCCCGAAAATGCATTGACTCTGCCGGAATTATTTGACACTTTACAATCAGGTATTTGGACAGAAGTAATCAAACCAAAAGGTAAACCAATGAAGATTGCCAGTTTACGGCGAGGCTTACAACGGCAATACCTGAACATTTTGACGGCTATGGTGTTGCGAAAAGAAGAATATGTTCCCGAAGATGCTCGCACTCTGGCTTGGTATAAACTCAAACAACTAGATGAGAAACTCAAGGAGGTTAATTCCGAGGATGAATACACCAAAGCACACTTATTAGAAACACGCGATCGCATTGAGAAAGTCTTGAATGCGCCGTTACAAGGAAATTAAAATAATTCGTAATTCGTAATACTTCGGCTACGCTCAGTACAAGTTCGTAATTCGTAATTAGGTTTTGTCACGGGGATTTAGCTTAGGCGTTCAAGTCGCGCTGGCTGTAGAGACTCTTGACTTAAACCCCCAAAGTTCGTTAAAAAGGGGGACTTTAAGACTCTTATTCCCCCCTTTTTTAAGGGGGGTTAGGGGGGATCAACAAATATTTGATACTTTTGAGACATACTCTAAGTACGTTGGCGCGAAAAAAGTCAAGTATGTTACGAAACGCAAATAAGCTTAAAACCTTTACTAATGACAAGTGACCAATGACAAGTGACAGCCTTAGCCAGTTAACTTTAATTGCGCCAACCTACTTACCTCTACTTTTCTTAACTACTCAACGCCTTTAAAAACCGTTGCAAACTCTTAAACACACTGGGCTTTCTTGCTGGTGTCCCGTCTGTTATTGTTTGCGCTTGTCCCTTCATCAGGATCAGATCCAACTCATCACCCGATGGTTTTGTGGGTAATTCGGCAATTCTTTGATATTCACCGCCCGTTTCTAGCCAAACTTCCCACTGACCTGGGTAGCAGCGATATAGGGCACTTTGATCGTCTACGGGGCGCAGGTAATAGGCAGATTCAATGGTACTGATAAAACGATCGCGGATTTTTCTAGCTGTATAACCAATACCCACAGTTCCAGAATCTTCTAGGCGGGGATTTAACAAGACTAAAGGGCGATCGCTTATTACTTCACACAGCTTTTCCAACTGTGGTACTTCTACCGAAGTGGGGGCGATGAACAAGAAAATTTCATCCTCTGGCTGAATTTTTGTCTGCAAGGAAGCAGCCCTACCCGTCCCAATATCCAAAATTTGAAATGGCACATCAGCCCAATTGCGGCGGGCCAGGGCCGCAGCCCCAGCGTCAGCAAAGAAAATCTTCAGACGGGAATCATATTCTGTAAACACCGGCAGAAATTGTTCCGCCACCGGCATAAACTTTAGTTCTGGGAACAGGAACTCAACTTGTAAGCGAGTACAACCATCTGCAAGGGCAGCTTCAACGGCTACACGAGATTGGGCGATCGCATCTTCAAGACTATTTGGAAGTTCAGTCATAATCTGCATGGTGCTGTAGTGTCTACTCCCATTGTTTCAGTATTGGCTCTTAATTAGGACTTACCCAAGAGCAGCTTTAAAAAGTATGGCTGTTTCATTGGAGTAGGGAGGGATTTTGCCAACAGCAGGCGATCGCTGTAAGGATTTGAAGAAAATATTTTATACCAGTATGTAATCTGGTTTTTTAGGGACTTCCAAAAAATAAATTATCCATCAAATCATCTATAACTTTTGATTATTTAATTCTGGAAATAGTTCATTCGGCAGAAGGATGTATATAAATAAAGAAATGTCTAATTTAGTTATTAAGAGATGAGAAGAAAATTTTTGATTTGAGGTTTAGATATAATGGTTCTCTACAAATTAGAAGATTTTGAGCCTAACTACCGGGATACTTTTGAAGGTCGCGACATTAATGGACTTGGGGTTTATACACAAGCAACTGATGAAAAAGTTGGCACTGTCAGTGATGTTTTAGTCGATGAGGAAGGCCATTTCCGCTATCTAGTTGTTGACTTAGGTTTCTGGATTTTTGGTAAGAAAGTATTACTCCCAATTGGTCGTGCCCGTATTGACTATAACGTTGATCGCGTCTACACAATTGGCTTAACTAGAGAGCAAGCAGAAGATTTACCTGAGTTCAATGGACGCGAAACCCTTGATTACGACTATGAAGAACGGGTGCGTGGGGTATATCGCCAACCTACAGACTACGCCCAACCTCTAGATGCATCATTACCATTGGAAGCTACAACGCCACTAGATACAACCTATCAGCAGTCGGTTACACCTACTTACGCTCCTGATAGCTACACTTACGAAAATGAGCCTTCTTTATACGGGTTAAATGAGCAAGATCATCAAACTCTGAGATTGTATGAAGAACGGCTAATTGCTGGTAAACGACGCCAGAAAACTGGAGAAGTAACCATTGGTAAGCACATTGAGACTGATACTGCACGGATTGCAGTGCCGGTAGAAAGAGAACGAGTTGTGATTGAGCGTGTAACTCCAGCAGATGCAGGTACCGCCGTATCTGGGGGCGAAGCAGATTTCCGCGAAGGCGAAGTTGCTCGCATAGAAATCCACGAAGAAACTCCTGAAGTTCGCAAAGAAGCATTTTTGCGCGAAGAAGTTCGAGTTAGAAAAGTGGTAGACCATGACACAGTTGAAACTCAAGAAACCGTGCGTCGTGAAGAGTTAGACATAAATACTGGTAATCTTCCGGTTGAAGAACGCTAAGAAAATATAGTCATGAGCTAGTAGCTAATGACCAAATATTAGGACTGCTACTTGATTTTTGAACAAAACTCAGTACGCCTTTTTCCCTGTTCTCTCTCTATGAGTGATTTAGGAATCAAAATGGATTCCTATAATTAATTCAACCTAGTGCAGGTGAGGCTTTTTAATTGGGAGCATCCCAATGCAAGCTTAAATCTTTTCCCTCACCCCCAGCCCCTCTCCCAAAGATGGGAAAGGGGAGACATAATTCTAGTTTCCCGAATCCCATGTTTGGGAGAAGGGGTTAGGGGATGAGGGCTATCAAGGTTTTTGCATATTTGGGATACTCCCTTTTAATTAGCTTTACCTGTGCTTATAATGCTCATCTCATTTGAGATTTTGGATTGCGAATACAGGCCTATTTCATTCTCATCTAGCCCGCTTCAGAATTAATTCTGAGTACAATGGGGAAAGTAGTCTAAAGACCAATACGCTTCACAAAAGGGCTGAAACTCTTTTTTATTACGTAGACGCAAAGCGGCTTGCCGCAGGCTACCACAGAGGCGCAGAGAACACAGAGAGAAGAGAGAAGCAGGAAATGTTTATGTCTAGAATTAAATAGCCCTGATTGCGAATATTGCTCTGGATAGAGGTGAGATAAATACATTCGTCGCAAACAATTTTCTAAATGCTATCCAAATGCTGAATACATTTAATTTAGCTAAATAGAAAGGAGTTCATAATTTTTACATATGAATAGCCCACCGATGACAAAAAACATTGGACAGGGAAATTTAAACCCTCACACTAGTACCTCACTAGCAAATTTGAAAGATCAGGTGAATAATTATCTTGTCATCGATAGGCAAGGTCAGCTAGTAGGAGTAGTCCATGATTTAATTGTGGATGCTAATCGACGGCTAAACTTAGTTATATCTAAACAGGCGAATCAAGAAACTGTAGAAGATGGTCAGCAGTTAGCTGAAAGACATCCTTCTTTATTTCGATTGCAGAGCCAGAAAATAAAACAAATCCATAAGTCAACTAGATCTGTTTTCATAGACTTAAACAAATCAGAAATCGAATATATGCCTGAATATTTAGAAACAGAAACACCAGGCGAACACACACTATCAGAAAATTCAACTGAGCAACTAGCTAACCATCAAACTACAAATAGCCCAGTTGAGCCAGTAAATTTAGAACAGGCTACTGAAGAACAGATTATTCGTCTATTAGAAGAACGTCTAGTTGTTGAAAGCAGTAAGCGTAAAATTGGTGAGGTGATCGTTCGCAAAGTAATCGAAACGCGGATGATACAAGTTCCTGTCCGGCGTGAAAAGCTGATTGTGGAACAAATTAGCCCAGAAAACAGACAACTGGCAGAAATTGATTTAGGAGAAGGGGAAATTGCTGGTGTTGATTTGACCGAGGTACAAAAACTTGAATCTACACATTTTGACAGCAGTTTAACTGTAAGCGGCGAATTTAGCTCCCCTAAAATTGCTAGTCTATTGTTGAATGCGATCGCACTAGAGCGAAATCACGGATGCAAGCAAGTGCGATTGACCATTGCTGTTGAAGATGAGTCACACCAGAAAAAATACCAGGAGTGGTTTGACCGTTGTTCTCAAGGTAAATCTCTGTTCTAGCGATCGCGCTCCAGCAAGCACAGAGGGTTGACCGATTTTAAAGTAAATCTAAGAGTAATACTTACTAGAGTGATGGTATTGCGCTGTAACTTTACCAGACGCAATCAAGGTACATAAAAATATCAATGTGAAAATGTGGTTTTAGCTACGCTATTCCATTGAATTAGTAAGCTAAACTTGCTGTATGTATGTCATCAAATACCTAGCTTCATCTAGTAACTAAAAAGGCATAAGCAATGAGTAAAGAACCAGTCAAAGTAATATTATGGGAAGAGAATCAAAAAGATTTTCTAAAAAAGTTCTATGACCTCCAATTTACTCCCAGAGTAGGAGAGGAAGTTTACCTAAAAAAGGAGAAATGGAAAGTAACCAGAGTTGAGCATGATTTAGAAATTAGTGAGGTTAATGTCTACATGGAATTAATCAAAAAAGCCAAGCAGGATAAATCATCTAATTCATAAATACAAGTAAGTTGGCGCGAAAAAACCTAAATATGTTACGAAACGTAAATAGGCTTAAAACCCTTGTAAATGACGAAGGACACCAGTTATCTTTAATTGCGCCCACTTACTTATTCTCAGGTGGAATTTGTCAAGTACTGACGATCGCACCGTGAAAATACTAAGTAAGTTGGCGCGAAAAAATCAAAGTATGTTACGAAACGTAAATAGCCTTAAAATCTTTACTAGTGACCAATGACAAAGGACAAATGACAGCCTTGACCAGTTAGCTTTAATTGCGCCGACCTACTTACATCAACGGGGAGCATCCAATCTTCTGTGTAACGATACGCTATAAAAGTAAAGAAATGTAAATAAACTAAATTTTGTAAGCGTGGGAAATATCACATTGGGGCAAACTGGCCCAGTCGTTACACCTTTGTGCATAGGCACTTGGGCTTGGGGTGATAAACTCTTTTGGAATTATGGCGATCGCTATGGTTCAGAACAGTTACAAGAAGCCTTTACAGCAGCTTTAGAGGCTGGTATTACCTTCTTTGATACTGCCGAAGTCTATGGAATGGGGCTATCAGAGAAATTTTTAGGACAATTTTTGCAACAGACACAACAATCTGTACAAATCGCCACAAAATTTGGCCCTCTACCGTGGCGATTTACAGCTCAATCCGTCTCTGATGCTTTAACAGAAAGCCTCAAACGCTTGCAATTAGAGCGAATCGCCCTGTATCAAGTGCATTGGCCTTTTGCCTTCTTTTTAAGCCAAGAAACTTTGATGAATGCCTTAGCTGATGAAGTGAAACTCGGCAGAATTGCCGCAGTGGGTGTGAGTAATTACTCAGCAGAGCAAATGCGAGACGCGCATCAAATATTGGCAACCCGTGGAGTGCCTTTGGCTGTCAACCAAGTGCGCTATTCTTTACTCAGTCGCCAAGTTGAAAGCAAAGGTATTATCACAACTGCGCGTGAGTTGGGTATAACTATCTTGGCTTATAGTCCTTTAGCACAGGGATTACTTACAGGCAAGTACAGTATCGATAACGCTGAAACCCCCACTGGTGCGAGGAAAATAGACCCGCGATTTCAGAAAGAAGGTCTGCAAAAAATTGGTCCAGTCATATCTTTACTACGTAACTTCGGACAAAAATACGATCGCACCCCTGCTCAAGTTGCTCTCAACTGGTTAATTGCTCAGGGGAACGTTATTCCCATTGCTGGGGTGAAGACAGCCGAACAAGTACGGCAGAATGCTGGTGCTTTAGGCTGGAAATTGAGCGACGATGAAGTTGGAGAGTTAGAACTAGTTAGTCGTCCTTGGCTGTAGTAAGTTGGCGCGAAAAAATCAAAGTATGTTACGAAATGTAAATAGCCTTAAAATCTTTACTGGTGACCAATGACAAAGGACAAATGACAACCTAAGCCAGTTAGCTTTAATTGCGCCGACCTACTTACTCAAACACAGGAGGCCAAATTTCTGACACTACTAGCTCCCAACCTGGTAATAAGTCTGGTAGTGTCAGTTTGTCATTGTCCTGCAAAACTATTGGTTCTTGGTTGAGTCGGTAAACTGTGAGCGTCAATTTGTCAGGATCAATCAGGATACCAACTGTAGAGCCAAGTTGTAAGAATAACTGAATCTTTTCTACCAGTGGCTTGATCCGGTCTGACTTAGATTTTATCTCTACCATCAAGTCAGGCACCAGTTCCACAAAGTCGCGCTTGCTTTTTTTTAGTCTATCAGCACGAACAAAAGATACATCGGGAGCGCGGAGATTTCGTTTTTCGTTATCAGCTTCTTTCCCGTTTTCAGTTTCTAATGTCGGTAAAATAAAACCAGCGCTAGAACCAGTCACTCGTCCTAATCTCTGTGGGCGTACCCAATTACCCATCTGCCGTGCAAACTCTATACCTATTTCTTCTGACTCATAATCTGATGGCCCCATAACAATTATATTTCCGTCTACTAGCTCCATCTGCCATTCTGGATGCTCTGCTTGTAGTTGCTCTAAGTCTGGAATAGTGAACATAAGACCACGAAGAATGCATCTTTAATTTATCTTCCTACAAACTGGTAGAAAAAATTACCCAAAAAGCCAAAAAGTCAAGAGCCTAAAGTCAAAATCTTGACTTTTAACTCTCAACTCTCCAATTTGAGATTTGGATTTTGGATTAAAGAACAAATCTCAAATCCAAAATTGATTAACTTTTAACTGTTGACTAGGAAGCTGATTCTCTAGCTGTAGGTGAACCTAGCTTTTTACTAGGGGATACAGAAGACTCCTGGCCACTTGTCCGCAGTCTTGGCTTGGGAGAAGAATGTCTTTCTTCTCCTCCATTGCTGCTATCTGATTTCCACGCAGAACGGGGGCGATCGCTAGAAGATTCACGACGCTTACCTAGTCTTGGTTTGGGAGCAGAAGATTCCTCTTGAGGAATTTCCACGTCTGAGTTCAACCAAGCGGGACGAGTTTGATCGTAAGCGATTTGCAGTGCAGCTGCGGCGATCGCTTGAGCATCGTATTCTTCAATCAGTTCGCTAACTATGGGTAAGAATGAAGCCAAACGCTCACCTGTCAAAGCTTCTCGCACTAGTTCTTGCAACTTGAGAATGTGTCTTGCTTCAATCTGGGCGCGTGTGGGAATGGTCAGCAATTGCCAATTTTGGCGATTATGACGTTCAAATGTTTGCTGCTTGCGGCGTTCAAATGGCTGAACTAGAGAAATTGCTGTTCCTTCTTTACCAGCACGACCAGTACGACCAATGCGATGGACGTAAGTTTCTACGCTATCGGGTAAGTCGTAGTTGATCACATGGGAGAGTTGATCGACATCTAATCCTCGTGCGGCAATATCAGTTGCTACCACCCAGCGAACTTGACGGTTACGGAATCGGCTTAATAACCGTTCCCGCGCTTGTTGTGACAAGTCACCGTGGTATTCATCTACACTGTGACCAGCTCCTTGTAACTGACTGGTGAGTTCGGCGGCTGTGCGTCTGGTGCGGACAAAGATTAAAGCTGTTTCTGGATCTTCCATTTCCAGAATTGGCTGTAAAGCTTTGGCTTTTGTCCAGTGGCGGGGGATTAGATAAGCTACTTGATTAATCTTGTTGGGAGCAGCTTTTGGTTGCTCGACGGTGACAGTCGCAGGCGATCGCAAAAACTTGTTCACCAACATCCGAATCGATGGTGGCATTGTTGCCGAGAATAAAGCTGTTTGCCGATCTACGGGCGCTTGCGAGAGGATTTTCACCACATCGTCAATAAAGCCCATGCTCAACATTTCATCAGCTTCATCTAACACAAACCACTTGACTTGATCGAGCTTTAAACAGCCGCGATCGAGCAAATCGATCACCCGTCCTGGAGTGCCCACAACCATATGAACGCCACGTTTGAGTTGTAACATTTGGCGGTCAATTGATTGACCACCGTAGATTGCTAATACCCGCAATCCTTCATTACCGATGAATTGGGCGATCGCATCGTGAACTTGCATCGCTAATTCACGAGTTGGTGTTAAAACTATGGCTTGCACGGCTCTTTGATTAATATCTAGCCGCTCTAAAATTGGCAGTGAAAATGCTGCCGTTTTGCCTGTTCCAGTTTGAGATTGACCTACCACATCACGACCGGCTAGCAATTGGGGAATTGCTTGTACTTGAATGTTAGTTGGTTCGGTAAAACCAATTTTTTCTAGTTGTTCGACACGTTCTTGGGAAATGCCTAATTCTTGAAATGAAAGAGTCATTAATTCTCCTAAATTTTTTGTAAGGATTTTTGGATTAGTCATTAGTCATTAGTTATTAGTCATTAGTCATTAGTCATTAGTCATTAGTTATTAGTTATTAGTGAGCCAAGGGCGATGGCACAGGCTCAACTCTTGGGGAGGCTATGCCAACGAGTCCGCCAGCATCTCAGGTAAACCCCCATGAAAACTGCCATTAATGCAGCGTTGACCTCAGAATAAGGGCGAATCCGTAAAGGTCATTCAACAAAGGACAAAGGACAAAGGACAAATGACAATTTAGTTATTGACTACCTGACCATAGAGGTCGTATGTATCAGCGTGGTGAATCGCTGTTGGCACGATGGTTCCTAATTTTGCCTGGCCTTTGACATACACCAGACCATCAACCTCTGGGGAAAATCTACCTGAACGACCGATTAATTCACCACTTTCAGGATTTTCTTGCTCAATCAGGACATCAACGATTTTGCCTACTTCCTGTTGATTTTTCTTTTGGGAAATCGGTTGCTGGATTTCCATAAGTTGGTATCGGCGCTGATCCATCACCAATTGGGGCAATTGATTTGGCAACTTGTAAGCTGGGGTTCCTTCCTCAGAGGAAAAGGTGAAGACACCAACATGATCGAATTCATGCCTTTGAACAAACTCTAGTAGATGCTCAAAATGCTCCCTCGTTTCTCCTGGGAAACCAACAATAAATGTTGTCCGCAAGACGGCTGTTGGTAGCGCCGTTTTGATGCGATCAATAATCCCATCATTTATGCGTCCTTGCCAAGGACGATTCATGGACCGAAGAACATCTGGATGAGAATGCTGCAAGGGCAAATCCAAATAAGGCAAGACGTTGGGTGTTTCTTGAATCGCTGCGATCACCTCTGGGGTTAGTCCCGTGGGATAAGCGTAGTGCATTCTGATCCACGGTATATCTACTTTCCCCAAAGCGCGAAGTAATTCGGCTAATTTTGGCTGACCGTAAATATCTAGACCGTAGTTAGTGGTGATTTGGGAAATTAAAATAATTTCCTTTACCCCTTGACTAACTAACTGCTCCGCTTCGGCGACTATAGATTCAATAGTACGCGATCGCTGGTTCCCTCGAAGATGAGGAATTATACAAAATGCACAACGATAATCACATCCTTCTGCAACTCGTAGGTAAGCTACGCCCTCGGTTGTAGTGCGATAGCGCGGTGTAGTTTCGTCGGCAATGTAGGTTGGCTCAATGCTAACCTGTTTAACCCGCTCGCCAAGTTCAACACGCTCAATTACATTAACAATTTTGTGATAATCGCCAGTACCCACCACCGCTACTGCTTCAGGTAACTCCTCCAAAAGTTGTTCTTGGAAGTGTTGTGCCATACAGCCAGTGATGACGATCTTTTTATTTGCCTCTGCCAGTTCTACCAAAGTTCTGACAGATTCTTGCCGGGCCGCTTCAATAAAACTACAAGTATTAACAATAACGTAATCTGCTAACTCTTCGTTTGTATCTACACCGTAGCCTGCTTCTACGAGCATTCCCAGCATATGTTCTGTATCAATTCGATTTTTCTCGCAGCCCAGGTGAGAAATGGCAATTGTTGGCTTGTCACCCATATTTGGAAAATATCTTCATTTTTTTCTTGTAGTCAAACATCCCAGCCCTAATTTCGCTTTTTTCCGATCACTATCCTTCTAATAACAGTACAGTGGCAAATTCCCACTGTCAGCAACTGTCGGTGGACTTCTGACCCCATTAATAATAGAAACAGAGGCCATGTTATGATATTTTTATCAATCTGTTCCCCAGGGTAAATTGAAGTGTCTTTGGGTACATTTGACACTTGTAATCTTTTTTAACAATTCGCCTATTGCTATTTTACATTACCGCAGCGCCTACGTTGTTAACCTACCCATCGGGAAGCCGCCCAAAGGGCTTGTTGTGAGAAGTCGCTACCCTCAGGGAAATCGACGAAAGCGACTACGCCTATAAAGCAGTAATACTACCCTGGCCATTGGCAAGTCCTACGACTGTGCGCGGACAAGACGCCTAAACCACGGAAAGCTGCCTTGCGTCTAGTGAGTGGCAAACTCCTCTTGTAGCCAGGTTTTATCTTAACATATCTTATGGGACGTTTTACGCCAATTTCCATCTGAGGAAAGAGGCAGTAAACCGACTATCAGAAAACACATTTGACTATTTAATCAAAAGTCAAGGGTCAAGAGGAGCCAGTCACGTGCGGGGTTTCCCCCGTTGAAGAGCTACCCCCTATAGAGGTTGGCTCTGTTAAGGGAAGTGGCGTTGAACTGGCGTTCAATAGTCAAAAAATTCTGGACTCTGGACTTTGCGAGGCGGATTAAAGACGTGGACTTATATCAGATATTTAAAACTCGCTCACCAATTATTGGCGTGGTTCACCTGCTACCACTGCCTACCTCACCCCGTTGGGGAGGTAGTTTAAAAGCGGTGATTGACCGCGCTGAACAAGAAGCCGCAGCCCTGGCAAGTGGAGGGGTTGACGGGCTGATTGTAGAGAATTTTTTCGACGCGCCATTTACCAAAAACCAAGTCGATCCAGTGGTTGTGAGTGCCATGACCATTGTGGTGCAACGGATACAGAATTTGGTAACTTTGCCTATAGGCTTAAATGTTTTGCGAAACGACGCCAAAAGCGCAATGGCGATCGCTAGCTGTGTACACGCGCAATTTATCCGGGTCAACGTCCTCACAGGGGTGATGGCAACTGACCAAGGATTAATTGAGGGAGAAGCCCATCAACTACTGCGCTATCGACGGGAGTTGGGTTGTGATGTTAAAATCCTGGCCGATGTGTTGGTGAAACACGCCCGTCCTTTGAGTTCTCCAAATCTCACAGTCGCCGTGAAAGACACCATTGAAAGGGGTTTAGCAGACGGGGTAATTTTATCCGGGTGGGCTACTGGTAGTCCTCCTAACTTAGAAGATTTGGAACTAGCTTGTGGTGCAGCAAATGGCACGCCAGTGTTCGTCGGTAGCGGGGCCGATTGGGAAAATATTGATACATTGATGCAGGCAGCAGATGGTGTCATAGTTTCTAGCTCCCTGAAACGTCATGGACGAATAGAGCAACCAATTGACCCAATTCGCGTCAGTCAATTTGTGGAAGCTGCTCGTCGCAATTGGAACTCTAAAGTTGAAAGCAAATCAGCAGCACAAGTAAAGTTACATTCTTAGAAAGTGGGGAAAGAGAGTTAGGAGTTGGGAGTTGGGAGTTGGGAGTTGGGAGTTAGGAGTTAGGAGTTAAAAGTTAGGAGTTAGAGGTTGTTTGAAAAGTAGTTAGCTGTGATTATAGGCACTTTTAGATCCCCCCTAACCCCCCTTGAAAAGGGGGAAGAATTAAAGTCCCGCAATTGATCGGGGGATTTAGGGGGATCTAGAACGTTTTGCTACCAACAAGAAGACCTTTAAAACATCCTCTTAGGAGTTTTAAATTATTTGTTCCTCACTCTTAACTCCTAACTCCTCACTCTCAACTCCTAACTCCTAACTCCTCACTCTCAACTCCTAACTCCTCACTCTCAACTCCTAACTCCTAACTTTTACTAATCCCCATTCTCCATTTTCTAATATTTATGATTCGCCGCCGTTCTACTCCTTGGATTCATAGATGGTCACGTCCATTGATTGCCGCGATCGCTGGATGTGGTGCTTTGATAACAGGTTATCTCACTATCGAAAAGTTAACTGGAGGCAGTGCCGCCTGTGTGGCACAGGCTGGTGCTAAGGGCTGTAATGATGTGCTTTCCAGTCCTTGGGCAACGGTTTTTGGTCAGCCATTAGCCTTGTTTGGGTTTTTAGCATACACCAGTATGATGATATTTGCTTTGGCTCCCTTGGTATTGAAATCAGGGGAAAATAATAGCCGCAAACAATTGGAAAATTGGACGTGGTTCCTGCTGCTGGCGGGTGCGATCGCTATGTCTGTGTTTAGCGGCTACTTAATGTATGTGCTGACATCTCAAATCAAAGTTATTTGTCCTTACTGTATCGGTTCAGCTTTGTTCTCTGTGAGTCTTTTAGTACTGACGATTATCGGTCGAACTTGGGAGGATATTGGACAAATCTTTTTTACCGCTATTATTGTCGGGATGGTAACGCTGATTGGTACTTTAGGCGTTTATGCTGGTGTGAATCAATCAGATGTTACAACTGCAACTCCTGGACAACCCACAAAAATTACCTTTACTCCCAAAACAGACCCTAACCCACCCTTCGGTTGGGAAGTTACCACTACTTCTGGTGAGGCAGAAATAGCCTTAGCACGGCATCTGGCGAAGGTAGGCGCGAAGCAATACAGTGCTTACTGGTGTCCTCACTGCCATGAACAAAAGCTGCTTTTTGGTAAACAAGCCGAGGAAATAATCAATAATGATGTTAAGGTAGAGTGCGCTCCCGATGGACTCAAAGCTCAACCAGAACTGTGTAAAGCCGCAAAAATTGAAGGCTTCCCCACTTGGATCATCAATGATAAAAGCTATAGCGGAGTCCAAAACTTAGAGGAACTAGCGAAAGTTTCTGGTTACACAGGGCCTCGTAACTTCAAGTATTTCAAGTAATAGACATCGGAGTGAAAATGACTTAGGCACAATTGATGAATTGTGCCTAAGTAGGTCGGCGCAATTAAAACAGTTATCAAGTATCCGCATTATCAGCCCTATGGTGGGGGATCAAAGTTGCGCCACCAACGCCTGACACCTGTACGGCGTAGGCAAAAACTTGCGAGATAAATAGATTACTGATAACTGTTCACTGTCCACTGTTAAGTATGGGGTCTCCCCAAGTGAAGCAAGTGGCCTGGATTTAGGGGGATCTAGAACGTTTTGCTACCAAGAAGAGGACTTTTCAAACATCCTCTAAGCTGTTGGACATTTAAATTGCATATACTGGGCGCTCATGTTCCCCACCCCACAAGAGTTATATTTAATTCGATTATGCAAATTAAATGTTTTTTAGCACTAGATAATGGCAATGAATCAGCAGCCAGGCAAGGGTTTTGTAAAGTCCAAAGATGAACTTTACAAAACCCTTAGTCGAAGACACAGAGAATTGGTTACTGCGGTCAGTGTTGCAGTCTGCGTCGTGCTTTTGCACTCCATCGGATTATTCCAATCTTTGGAGTTGGCAGCTTTGGATCAATTTTTTCGCTTACGTCCAAATGAACCGCCAGAAGAACGTATTACGATCGTAGTGATTGATGAGGACTATTTACGCGAAGTAGGTTCGTGGCCGATTCCAGATCAGAAGATTGCCGAGTTGTTGGAAAAATTAAACGTCCACAAACCCCGTGCTATCGGCTTAGATATGTACAGAAATTTGCCAGTAGAACCTGGTAATCAAGAACTGCGTGATGTTTACAAGTCAATGCCCAACTTGATTGGCATTGAGCTACTAGCAAATGAGAAAAACAAAAACTTGAGTGTTTTGCCTCCACTGGGGCTGAATCACGGTCAAGTCGGCTTTAACAACGTGCTGTATGATATTGATGGGAAAGTACGCCGCAGTTTGTTGTATTGGCACGTTAAAAATCAAGTACACGAAAGTTTTGCTCTGAAGTTGGCCTTATTGTATTTAAAGTCAAAGGGAATTACTCCCACCAAAGCAAAAAGCAACCCAGAATATTTGCAATTGGGTAAGGCAGCATTTACTCGTTTTGAAGCTAATGATGGTGCTTATGTGGGGGCTGATGCTAGAGGCTACCAAATTTTGGCTAATTTTCCCAAACCCAAATGTCAAAGTTCATCTGGAGAATTTTGTAGTTTTCGCCAGGTATCGATGAAAGATGTACTGGCTAATAAAGTCAAAAAAAACTTAATCAAAGATCGAATTATACTGATTGGTTGCACCGCACCCAGTCTCCAGGATTTTGTATTCATTCCTTACTCCAGCAGTCTAATGGGTACGGCAAAGCCTGTACCTGGTATTCAACTGCAAGCTTATTTTATTAGTGAGTTAATCTCTGCTGCTGTTGATGGACGACCATTACTCAAAGTCTGGTCTGACTTGGTGGAATACTTGTGGGTTTTTGCCTGGTCTTATCTGGGAGCCGTGATGACATGGCGGATACGACACCCAACTAGGAACTTCCTCAGTCTCCTAATTTCTTGCTTTGTATTGACGCTGAGTACATACTTTGATTTCTTGTACGGTTGGTGGATACCGATTGTTCCCTCACTGTTTAGCTTTGGCAGTTCGGCTATTTGGATAACTAGTCATATTGCCCATATGCAGGAAGAGTGGAAGCGTTCCAAAGACTTTTTGCATCATGTAATTAACACGATTCCTGATCCCATTTTCGTGAAAAATGAACAACACCAGTGGATTGTTTTAAATGAGGCGTATTGTCGATTTATCGGTTATCCGAACAAGTTGTTAATTGAAAAGTCAGACTATGACTTTTTCCCTAAATATGAAGCTGATGTGTTTCGACAACAGGATGATCTTGTTTTTCAGACTCAGCAACCGCAGGAACATGAAGAAGAATTTACAAGTGCAGATGGCCAAACTTATCAAATTGCCACTAAGCGATCGC
>NZ_JAIVFV010000127.1 GCF_020829445.1 Nostoc sp. CHAB 5836 | reverse complement strand
CCTGTGGAATTCCAAGATGGTCTGGTGGCAGAATTATTTCCCGCAGGGCATCTACCAGGGGCAGTGGCAATTTTACTTACCTACACCACCAAGCAGCGTACGTACAAACTACTGTATACAGGTGACTGTAGGTAAAGCTAGAGCCAGCCGTAATGATTATACAGCGAGTGAAGATGATGAAGTATTGGTGGATGGCATCAGCAAAGATCCAAATGCTTTAGGTTACTTTGGCTTTGCCTATTACGAAAAACACCAAGATAAGTTAAAAGCCCTGGCAATTGATAGCGGCAAAGGTGCAGTACTGCCATCACGTCAAACCGTAGAGAAAGTTCAGTATCAGCCCCTTGCTCGACCTTTGTTTATCTATGTTAATTTTCGGGATAACCAAAACAAAACATTAGTAAACAAGTTTGTCGAATTTTACATTGATAAAGCACCAACAACAGCAAGTGCTGTAGGCTATATACCTTTACCAGATGACAGCAAACACCTCAATTACGTTCACTTGTATCAAGGCAAAGTGGGAACAGTATTTGGAGGAAAAGCAGAGATGAACTTGACAATTGGTGAGTTGTTACGGAAAGAAGCTAAGTTTTAGCGATTGTCCTTCGTCATTTGTCATTTGTCATTTGTCATTTATAAGGGTTTAAGGTGTGTTTACGTTTCGTAATAAGTTTAGTTTATTCTTGCCGACTTACTTAACAGTGGTAGGGATTTTAATTGAAGTGCCAGTGATGTTGATGCTGGTTGAGTTTTGTAAACGCACAGCAGCTTGGTTTACACGGGAACCGGAAAAAGCAACATTGCAAGATCCGCGTTGTTTTGGTGTCTCAAAATGATCGCAATCTTTAGAATCAAAGATTGTGTAACTATTACTTTGCCAAGATAGTTTTGAAGGTTTGTAGTAAGCACTTTAGTGCTTAGAATTCAAAAGTAGTTTTAACACATTTTGTTAATTAACGGTAGAAAAATTGATGAGAATTCGGGTTGGGATCAATGGATTCGGTAGGATTGGACGGCTTGCTCTACGTGCTGCATGGGGTTGGCCAGAATTAGAATTTGTTCATATTAACGAAATCAAAGGTGGGGCAGTAACAGCCGCTCATTTGCTCAAATTTGATTCTGTCCACGGGCGTTGGACTCCAGAAGTAGAAGCACAGGGCGATGGCTTTGCCAACGCCAGAGGCGATCGCATTTTCATTGATGGTACACCTCTGAGTTTTAGCGAACATTCCCAACCTGGAGAAGTGCCTTGGGAAGAGTTGGGCGTTGATATCGTGCTGGAATGCTCCGGCAAATTTAGAACTCCGGCTACCCTTGACCCTTATTTCAAGCGAGGGGTACGGAAAGTAATTGTCGCTGCTCCAGTCAAGGAAGAAGCCCTGAATATCGTTATGGGAGTTAACGATCAACTTTATCAGCCAGAAAAGCATCATCTGCTAACTGCTGCCTCTTGTACAACTAACTGTTTGGCTCCAGTAGTGAAGGTGATCCATGAAGGTTTAGGCATTAAACATGGAATTATTACCACAATTCATGACAACACCAATACTCAGACCATCGTAGATGCCCCTCATAAGGATCTGCGTCGGGCAAGAGCTACGAGTCTATCTCTGATTCCTACCACCACTGGATCGGCAACTGCGATCGGGTTGATTTATCCCGAACTCAACGGCAAACTGAACGGTTTAGCAGTACGAGTACCACTGCTCAATGCTTCTTTAACAGACTGTGTATTTGAAGTTGTGCGACCCACAACCGTAGAAGAGATTAACAGCTTACTAAAAACAGCTTCCGAGCAAGCACCGCTCAAAGGTATTTTGGGCTATGAAGAGCGTCCTTTAGTATCTATCGACTACAAAGACGATCCTCGGTCATCCATCATTGATGCCCTCTCCACAATGGTTGTAGACGAGACCCAAGTGAAAATACTTGCTTGGTATGACAACGAATGGGGCTACGCCAACCGGATGGTTGAACTCGCCCGTAAAGTAGCTTTGAATTTGAACAATTCAAACTGATTCACCATTGGCCATAGTCAATACTCAATAGTTATTCTTCCCCTGCTTCCTCATCCCCCTCATCCCCCTCATCCCCCTCATCCCCCTCATTTCCCTCATGGCTTCTACTACAGCGAATAGTGCCAATTTCAAGAACTACATCTTAGTCACCCTCGCCTACTGGGGTTTCACCCTCACCGATGGTGCCTTGCGAATGCTGGTGTTGCTATATTTCAACCAAATTGGTTATACACCAATACAAATTGCCTTTCTATTCCTGTTCTACGAAGTCTTCGGAGTCGTCACAAACTTTTTAGGTGGTTGGATTGGTTCTCAGTTTGGATTGAAGGTAACACTTTATAGCGGCATCGGATTACAGATTTTTTCTCTAGCCATGCTGTCCTTTCTCAATCCACATTGGGTACAGTGGATTGCAGTTGTTTATGTGATGGTGGCACAGGCATTTTCTGGGATTGCCAAAGACTTGACCAAAATGAGTTCTAAAAGTGCCATTCGGTTGGTGGTACCTCAAGATGCCCAATCATCTTTGTTTAAATGGGTGGCGGTGCTGACGGGTTCCAAGAATGCTCTCAAAGGAGTTGGCTTCTTTATCGGTAGCGCTCTATTGGCTGCGGTTGGCTTCATCAATTCCCTGTGGATTATGGCAGGGGGACTTTCGCTGATTATGTTTTCTGGGTTAATGCTGCCCAAGGGGATGGGCAAAATCAAGAAGAAAGTCAAGTTTAGTCAACTGTTTTCTAAGAGTGAAGAGATTAATATTCTCTCGGCTGCTAGATTTTTTCTGTTTGGCTCTAGGGATGTGTGGTTTGTTGTAGGATTACCAGTATTTTTGCGTGAGATTTTGGGTTGGTCGTTCTATCAGGTTGGTGGATTCTTAGCTTGTTGGGTGATTGGCTACGGTCTTGTTCAGTTCTTAGCACCAACATTGATTCAGCGATTTGGTTCTGGTCGTCCGCCACAATCAAAGACCATCCAATTCTGGACATTTACTTTAACAGCAGTTCCAGCCGCGATCGCTCTGGCGATCCAACTAGGTATACCTGCAAATATTGCGATCGTCGGCGGACTGCTGATTTTTGGTGTAGTGTTTGCCTTCAACTCAGCAGTTCACTCTTATTTAGTGTTGGCTTTTACTGATGATGACAAGGTAGCGCTGAACGTTGGTTTTTATTACATGGCAAACTCAGGTGGTCGATTAGCTGGCACTGTTTTATCAGGTTTGATATATCAGTTTTTCGGGTTAGTGGGCTGTCTGTGGACATCCATGTTCTTTGTACTAGCAGCAGCATTGATTACTCTCAAGCTACCCGATCCTCAACCTAGCAAAGCGATTCCCTCCGGGACGGCAAAGCCGAACGCCTGGAAAGCAAGCGATGGAGACTAAAACATTTGTCAAGTACCAAATAATTTTGCCAGCGAACAATAGACATAGGAGTGAAATCCTTTCCCCTTTTGATGGAAACTTAGTTTATTGGAGTGAAAGGAAAGGTAAGAATCCCTTACTACCATTGAGAGTAACAACACTTCTTAAGGAACAAAAAGGGAAATGTACCCACTGTGGACTGCATTTTAGAGAAGATGATGTGATGGAAGTTGACCACATTATTCCTAAATCGAAAGGTGGAAAGAATGATTACAAAAATCTGCAACTACTTCACAGACATTGCCATGATGTGAAAACTGCCACTTCCCGGTAGTAGGTATGCATGACTTGCGTCAAATTATTAAGGAGCCGTGTGATGCGAAAGTATCATGCACGGTTTTGAAGACCAGTAGGGCTGGTGACAGCCTTGCTGAGTTTACTAACTTTAATTCTCAGTTAGAGAGCTAGATTCTCAATAAAAACAGTTATTTGGCTGCGATCGCACCCCTAAATAGGTGATTTAGCATCTAAATTTTAAGCACCTCACTTTGGAGCATTACACCCGTTCAGTTAAGGCTAAAACTGAATGGCACTAAGAAAAGCTCTAAGCTATGCTCCATAAGGACTACAGCTTTTAAAGCTATTAAACAGTGTTATGGGTTAGGAGATCGTCCTTGATGCAGTGTCATGGAAGCGATCGCAATCGCCGCTTTTGTTCAGTATCCTTTGCGATCACAAAGGGTGGGCGGGTATGCTATCGCTGTGCCTTGCTCCAGACCGTGGAATGAGATGTACAGTCTTTTGATGTGGTCGGCAGGCACTACTTATGGTACTCCTCTGTTGCGCAAGTCGAGACAAGGTACGCGCCATCATTTACATAACTTTATTCCCGAATTGTTAGCCGCAGCTTCAACAAAACGGCTTCAAATTTATTGGACTTTACTTAACGTGAGTTCGATGGCGATCGCGGAAGCAAAAAGCAAGTCATGAAAGGAATAAGAGCAATTGACTTGGTATAGAGAGCATTTGACATTGGGTCATCTTAGCGTATTCCCTGTGCCTGTGCCGTCTCCCCCGAAAAAAATCGCTCTCCAAGCCGCTACGCGGAAGTCAAAAGTTAAATTGTTAAATTCACCAAACTTAACAAATTGTGCCAATTAGCACCTAGCCATGCAGTAATTTTAGTTAGATGTGGCTGAAGTTTTGCGATCGCAGATGCAAACCCTTCGGCTTTGTTGGCATATTTCAAGGCTCGGTTTAATGCATCACCCACCTCATCTTTATCTGGTTGTGGCTTATTTAGCTCCTCCTGGGCATCTTCAAAGGCATTATCAATTTTACGACGGTCTGGAGTTTCTAATTTCGCCAGTATTTCACGTAGGGCGTTGATTTCTGCTTCTATGTTGACAGTTGCAGGTGCGGGTAAACTGACTTGTTGAAAATTGATGTTTGCAGTGTTGCTCTCTCCTGTTTGAATCGCGCTACCAGTGACACTACCCCCAATGGAAACTGAACGGTTTTGCCCGCCTTTGTTGTCATTATTCATACTATTAGAATGATTAAATTTGACTGAATTTGTTGGTTTTTCGGTCTGATAACGCCGTCGCCTAATTTTCTTCGTAGGGGTTGCGTATTCTGGAATTCCCTGCAAGTCAATAGAGGTACAACCAATTTGAAAACAATCTTCATAATTCCTGCCAGCCCCCAAACCTGTATAAAATCCGATGCTAAACTTAATTGCTGCCATATCGCCAATTGCCTGATTCATCCCCACCACGCAATCAATATGTTGATGAATTGCTGTGGCTTGTTCCTGGCTGTAGCAAGCGTTGAGTAAAACACATTCAACCTGTTCCTGGAACAAATCAAATAGTTTTGCCAGGGCTTGGGTACTGACAAGTTGCATGTTTCCAGAATTATCTTCCAAGGCTAATCCATCAGTACCAGAACCATGTCCCGAAAAGTGAACAATTGTTGGTTGATAGTGAGACAGGAAGCGGGTTAAATCATCCACTCGTACCGCAGATTCAGTGATGATTTCAAATTCGTCTCGATGGGGAGATATCGCAAGTGTGTTTTTGATTTCCCGCACTTCTTCATCTAGGCGCAGATTTGCTGTGTTTTTGGGGTTGGCGGAGAGGATGAGGATTTTTTTCATGGTGTTATTTTGACATGGTTTTTTAATACAGATTGAATATATAATATTTTCCGAAATTTTATAAAATATACATCTTAGTACACGGTATCTACAATCTTTCTGTGTATCAGTAAAAAACAAGAAAATATACATTTATTACTTAAGTAAATTAGACCTCTTGCATAATTATTTTTATGTTATAATAGGGGGTTTGGCAATAAGTGCAATGTCTGGAATAATTGAGAAAGGCGATGCCTGGGGCGTTTCGTAGGAGCGATCGCACTTACGAAACAATGGACATTATAGCCGATGAGCTTTTAGACACTTAATGGTAAAATTACGTTTGTACTAAACTCCTAAGCTTTTTTTACACAAGCTTTAAGTGTTTATGCGCCTCCGTGAACGGTTACCAATTTTAATTAATCAGGGGTATTCAAAATGCTCAAGGTCAGCAATTTACCAGTTTCGACTACTAAATCCGATCTAGAAAAACTTTTTTCGGACTATGGAAAAATTCAAATAATTGGTATAGATATCGAAAATGATGAGAGTATTGCTTATGTGCAGCTAGATAATGATGAAGATGAAAAGGATGCTATTGAAAAATTAGATAAATCAGAATGGCGTGGTAAGTACATCTATGTTGATACATTTAGAGGGGAACTAACCGGCCGTGGTCAGCCTCCAAGCGGGGGCAATCAAAACACAGACACTAAAAAAAATTGAAAATATAGTTAATTTCTAATTTTTAGATACATAGACAGGAGTAAATTGAGCATATGAATCAACTTCCATCAACAATTAAAAAAATTCTATATATAGGAACACACTCCTCTGCTATCAGCATAGACGATGAGGTGAAGAAAATTCAATATATTATGGATGTAGAAGACAGTAATTTTTTTGTAGATAACCGAACTGTTGATTCCACTGGCGAAGTTGATCGTGTAATTCAGCGTGCAGGAATTTCGCCTCAAATTATCCATATTTCCGGACACGGCACAGGAGAAGGCAAAATCAAGATTATCGAGAAAGACACAAAAAGCGGTGAAGAATTGAGACCTCAGACTCTAGCAGAATATATCAAAAATGCTGGAGATGTGGACTGTGTGCTTCTCAATTTTTGCTACTCAAAAGAAGCTGCCAATCTCATTGCTAAAAACGCTAAAAACGTTAAATGGGTGATTGGAATAAATGATGATATTGATAGTACATCCGCAGTTGAATTTTCCACTGCCTTTTACCAAGAATTGTGTGGCAAACCTGTCAATTCAATCGTTGTAGATAAGGCATTTTCAGAGGGGCGGGCTGCTGCTTCCCAAAGAAATAGAGGTCATAAATACATTAGATTTCCTAAGGTCGTCTCGATATCTTGGTTAGGAGATGTAAATGGTTCCATATTCTTGAATGGTAGAACAAGAGATGCAAATGTTGGACTAGCGCCTAGTATAAAGGGATTTTCTGGCACTAGATGGGAAATGGATGAGTTCCCTTCTAATGGTGATACGACCGATGTAACATTGAAGTGTTTGGGAGATGTAGATGGTCCTAGATTCTTGGATGGTAGAACAAGAGATGGAACTGTTGCACTAGTGCATAGCGCAGAAGGCTTGACTGGCACTAGATGGACAATAAATAAGCTTTCTTCTAATGGTGATACGACCGATGTAACATTCAGGTGTACGGGAGATCTAGATGGTCCTAAATTCTTGGATGGTAGAACAGGAGATAGAAATGTTGGGCTAGCGCATAGCATGGAAGGTTTGACTGGCACTGGATGGCGAATTAATGATATTTGATTTGGACATCTTAAGCGACTTCTCAAGCAGTTCTGGGTACAACTGAATACCTGCGTTATCCCTTAATAATCTGACAACTTTGTCATCAGTGTCGCTCTAAAATTCCGTATAAGACCATGAACCAAGTTCGTCTTTATACTTAGTTTGTGGCAAAACCTCTCGTTGACAAATGGGTTGAAACCTTGAGTTGACAACAATAGTATCTTGCCCATCCCGTGTATTTTTGAGTAGGTATCCTACCCCACAAGAATCAATCCTTAATTCAGTAATGCCCTTATTTTTGTTCTACATCGAGCAAACATACATTTAAGTTACAAAACTTACATCAATTACATAACTTTTTTAAACTATTCGCTTGAGTCTTCAAATAATCCCTGACCTGGCTGCATCCTTTTTCCAGCAACCCCTTCAAACTAATATCTGACACATCCCATAACAAAACAAGCCCATCTTCACCAGCAGAAACCAACCATTTGCTATCGCTACTGAAACTCACAGTATGCACGGAACCTGTATGTCCACTCAGAGTTGTGATTAATGTTCCGTCCCTTTGCCAAAGATCGATCTTCCCATCATTACTAGCGGAGGCGATCATTTTTCCATTGGGGCTAAAGCCGGCATCAAGGATCGAAGTTGCGTGTCCCCTTAGAGTCGTAATTAACGTTCCATCCCGTTGCCAAAGTTTTATTGAATTGTCAACACCAGCAGTGATGATCGTTTGTCCATCGGCACTGAAACCAACAGACTGAATTTGACTTATGTGTGCTTCCCATCTTCTGAGTTCTTTACCTTCATAACTCCACAATTTTACGGTTTTGTCATCGCCCGCAGTGGCAATTGTATGTCCGTCAGAACTGAAAGCCACACTCAACACCCTAGCACTGCCTTTTTCTAAAGTTATAGGTTTTCGACCATCTAAACTCCAAAGTTTCGCGGTTCCATCAGCGCTAGCAGAGGCAATTGTATGTCCGTCAGGACTGAAGCTAACGGACATGACCCTATCTTTATGCTCTCCCAGTGTTCTCAGAGCTTGTCCGTCTGCACTCCAAAGCCTTATTGTGTTGTCATCACCGCCACTAACAATAGTTTTTCCATCTGGACTAAAACTAACAGCATTAACCTTACCTTTATGCTCTGTCAGGGTAGAAAGTAACTTACCGTCTCGACTCCAGATTCTTATCGTTCCATCAGAACTTGCACTTGCAATTCGTTTATCATCCTGGCTGAACTTTGCGCCAAGCACATTGTCCTGATGTCGAGCCAAAACAGTAAGTCCACTTCGATTTACCTGCCAAAGCTTCGTAATAGTATCGTTACCAGCAGTCGCAAGCATCTTTCCATCTGGACTAAAAGCTACACTGGGAATTGCTCCTTCATGACCTGCCCAAATATCCAGTAATCTGCCATCTCGCGCCCAGAGTTTTACGGTTCCATCCGTACTACCAGAAGCAATTGTTTGTGCATCTATACTCACACTAACGCTCCATACCTTTCCAGGATGCTTAAAAGTCCTTACAAACTCACCCTTTTGATTCCAAAGATTCACTGTTCCATCTATACTACCAGTGGCAAAAAAGCTACCGTCAGGGCTGAAATCTGCACTCACAACAGCGCCAGAGTGTTTGTCAAGAGTGATTAGTAGCTTCTTGCCATCTTGGCTCCAGAGCTTTACCGTTTTGTCATCACTAACCGTGATCATGCGATCGCCTTTAGGACTAAAACTCACTTGCCTTATCAAGCCCTGATGTCCCTTAAGAGTAGAGAGGAACTGACCGTCCAACCGCCACAGTTTTACGGTTCCATCCTTACCGCCAGTAGCTATCGTCTTTCCATCCCGGCTAAAACTTACGCTCATAACCCAATTTTGGTGAGCAGGAATAAATCGGATAAAATTACCGTTGTTGTCCCAAAGCCTGACTGTTCCATCCTGACTGCCAGAAGCAATAGTTTTTCCATCAGGACTAAAACGGACACTCATGACCGGTTGTGTATGTCCTTCCAAAATTTTGAATAGGCTTCCATCCCGTCGCCACAGTTTTGCGGTGTTATCATAGCTGGCTGTAGCAAGCAATTTACCATCTGGGCTGAAGCTAACACTCTGAACAAAGTTTGTATGTCCTTGCAAGCGGTTTTGCTCCCTCACCCAGTTTACGGACTGTGCCAAATTTGTCAGAACATTAGCCTGGACTTGTTGGTCGGTGATGCCCCCAGGCAATTGTTGTAAACGCTTCCCTGCTTTTAATACATCAATTAGCGCATCAAAAGAATTTCGATTCGCCGTGAAATTAGCTTTTGAAGATTGGTTCAAAGCCTGAATTTGCCCGATTTCTGCTTGTCTCCATTGATATCCAGCAAAAATCGCGAATCCAGCAAAGAATACCGATGTAATCGAAGTTACTACGATCTGACGCTTTCTAGCTTCTTTCTCTTGCTTTTTTTGCCTATCGCGCACTTCCACACTAGCTCGAATAAACTCTTGCTCCCCTCCGCTAATATCCTCTCGCCGTTGTTTTAGCTTTTCTTCCCCCTCCACCAACGCTGCACCCCGCAACAATGCCCCTTCATCCCGTTGCGTCTGTTCCCATTGATACATTGCGGAGCGCAAACGGTCTTGCCAAGCCCGAAAGCTACGGTCTGCATTCATCCATTGCCGAAATTCACCCCAATTACGGATCAACGCTTCATGGACAACTTCTACTGTCTCTTGGTTAGCAGAATTTTGACTGGTAACTACTAATCGATTATCCGCCAACTGTTTCACCAATTCCCATCTGGCTTCACCCAATTCAGCTTTCGTCGCTAGTCGTCGCGTATCCTCCGTTCCTTCCCCTGGACGCACTAATTGAATAAAAATTTGCCGCACCTGTTCTTTTTGAGTGGCGCTCAACTTACTATAATTCTCATCGGCATGACGAGCCAAGGCTCCTTTTACCTCACCAATTTCCTCATAAGCTACATGAGTTAACTGTTTACCCGTTCGCCGCTTCCACAACTGAGTTAACGCAAACTCCAAAAGAGGTAAATTCCCCGGTTCCGAATCCACATCATCCAAAATGCGTTCCACCAGTCCATCTTGAAATCTTACCCCCAACTTCTCAGCAGGCTTGACAATCACCTGTGAAAGTTCCTCACAGCTCATCGGTGCCAGCTTGATGTCAGCATTTTGCAACACATCTGCAAGTGGACGATAGGAAAGGAGATTCCCCAAGAAATCCGCCCGCATGGTTCCAACCAGTACAGTATTATTGTCAGGGGAAGATTGAAAGCAAGCTAATAACGTATCAAGGAAACCACGGCGAACTTTCTGATCCGCACACAAAGTATAAAGTTCTTCAAATTGGTCGGCAATCAACAACACCCGATGATTGGGATAATTCCGTTTAATTTTGGAGAAAACATCTTGCAGGGGAACAGAACCATTGGCAAAGTATTCAGCTAACTTACGAGCTTGAAGCATTTGGTCAGTAGCATTTTTATCCGGCTCGTAAAGGGGAACCAGCGACTCAGCCAGAGCCTGGAATGGTTCTGAACCAGGACGGAAGTGAGTAAACTTCCAATAACCTTGTTTTTGTAACTTCGGCACTAATCCCGCCAACACCACCGAAGATTTTCCGCTTCCCGACGCACCCAACACGGGGATAAAATTACGGGTTTGAGTGGCAGCAAACAGTTCTTCTACAAATACCTCACGTCCAAAGAAAAACTCCGCATCATCGGGACCAAAGTGAAACAAACCGCGATAAGGACAGGGAAGACTTTCGTCAGCAGTATCCGTAGAGTCAATAGGTAATACTGTTGTACTTTCACGGTAATAGTAATTGGTGATGGTGATAGTAGCAGTATTGCGATCGCCAGTAATAATGGCACTGCTGTCAGCACTCCCTCCAACTTTGGCGCTGCGGTCTTCTTCTGTCATGCTCCCTCACTTATCGATTCTGTATGGCTTATGTTGATTTTATCCGTCACACTAATAGTTGTCGGTAAAATCAACAGACACCTATTTCCGTAACTGGCGCTGCATATGGAACGTGGTTGTAGATCCACGATAGCTTGCAAGAGTGGACAAGAATCGAAATTGAGCGCCATCCGAGTCCATCAGAAGCGATAATCGACAGCCAAAGCGTGAAGAGTGCAGCGATGGTGAGTCAAGGAGTGGGCTACGATGCGGGCAAGAAAATCAAAGGACGCAAGCGATTTATGACGGTCGATACTTTGGGATTAGTGCCATTCGGTTTTAGTCACCGCAGCCAATGTTGGTGAACCAGAAGGGGGAAAACAAGTTCTAAAACGGGTCAAACAGTCCCATCACAAGATATCTCGTTTGACCACTATCTGGGTAGATGGTGGTTTTGATGGAGAACCTTTCATGCAGTGGGTCATGAATTTTTGCCGTTGGATTGTGCAGGTAGTGTTGCGCTCCCAAGAGGCTAAAGAATGGTTGTCTTGAAATCTTCCAGGCGTTGCTCTCTGAAACTCTTATTCCTTTGCGTTCTTCTCCCAGGGGGAGACGCACTCGCATTTGCGGTTCGTTTTTTCATTATTTTGCTTCTCAAGCTCTTGAAGTGAACTCTAATTAGGAATCCTATATGTTTATCAAATAATAGTTAAGTAATCTTCAAAAACAAAAAACAATCTTTGTATTTATTGTGAAATTAAATTGATTATCTTCATAATATTTAAAACAATATCAACTACGCGGAATGATAAATATACGAAGCTCAACTCTCCAACCAATTAAGATTTCATGAAGAATAATGAGCTATTGAAGATATGATAAAGACCACTAAGTAGATATTGCATACTCCGAATATATATGATTTTATGAAAATAATTAATACGTAGGTATTATGTTATTTACATAAGTTTTGAGTGAATATTGAGTGATTGATAATTGAGGGCTAATTAACAGCAAAAGATGAAGGCGGACGTTTATGAAGCCTGAACTTTGGAAAAGAATTAAAGAAGAAATTACTATTTGGCGTGTAGGTGCTATACCAGGTATTGCAGTGATTGGACTGGTCATGATTACTCGTCTCACTGGTTTAATGCAATCTTTGGAGTGGCTAGCTTTTGACAATTTTCTGCGACTACGCCCCGATGAACCGAGAGATGAACGAATTGTAATTGTAGGGATTAATGAAGATGATATTAGCACTGGTACAGATTTTTCTCTATCAGATCACGACTTGGCACAGTTGCTTTTGAAATTGCAGAGTTATAAACCAAGAGCTATTGGTCTTGATATTTATCGGGATTTACCAGTTAATCCTGGTCATAGTGAATTAGTGACAGTTTTTCAAAGTTTTAAAAATTTAATTGGTATTGAAAAAGTATTACCTGATGAAATTGCCCCACCACCAGCATTGTCACCGGAACAGGTTGGTTTTGCCGATCAAATGATAGATAGCGATGGCAAATTAAGGCGTAGTTTGTTAGCTACATCAACCAGTAAAGGTTACAAGTTATCTTTATCTCTAAGTCTGGCAGCAGTATATTTAGGTGATCATGGTATTAGTATAGAAAACGGTATTCGCGATCGCGCTGCTATCAGGTTTGGTAAGACTGAAATACCCCGGTTTTTCGATAATTCAGGAGGATATGTCCAAACTGATGCAGGTGGAGTTCAGGTACTACTCAATTTTCGTAGTGGTCGAGAACAATTTAGAACTTTATCTTTGGATGATCTCAAAAGCGATAAATTTAATCCAGACTGGATACGCGATCGCATTGTCATTATTGGGATCACTTCCCCCAGTCATAAAGACTTTATCCCTACTTCAGCGATTGAATCTATTGAACCTGCACCAGGGCGAGTTTATGGAGTAGAAATTCAAGCACACGCTGTTAGTCAAATTATTAGCGCGGTGCTTAACTCTAGACCACTCTTAAGTACTTGGCAAGATGAATGGGAATATATATGGATTTTGGCTTGGGGTTTGGTTGGAATTGTCATTGCTAGGCTCACTAAATCGCCCCTGAGCAGTCTATTAGTTGTTGCTGTCGCTAGCAGTAGCTTACTGGTCTTTTGTTATTTACTCCTGATTTGGGGTTGGTGGGTTCCTCTGATACCAGCACTCATTGTTTTGGTTTTAAATGGGATGGAAATCGCAGCTTTCTATCAATATGATCAAGCTTTGCGTTTTAGAATTAGAGCGAGACAAGCGATCATTGAACGGACATTTGCAAAAATTCATAATGGCCCCCTGCAAAGCCTAGCTAAAGTTTTGAAACTAGTTCGAGACAAGAATTTACCAATAAACGACTTGCTACTAGAACTAGAAAAAGAGCTTGAAAAATTGAACCACGAGTTACGGGGGATTTATGAATTTTTGCAGCGAGAACCTATCGACATAGAAACTAGTCTTTATTTAGGCAAAAGTCTAGTACTAAATTTGCAAGACCCTCTTCACGAAATTCTCTATCAAGTTTATAGCTCTACCTTAGACCGAGAGTTTCCCTGTTTTAAAACTATCAAAGTTAAAATCAGAGCTTTTGAACCTTTAAATGAACGTTCCTTGAATATTGAACAAAAGCAGGGTTTGTGCCTATTTTTGGAAGAAGCTTTATGCAATGTGGGCAAACACGCTACAGGAGTCACCCGTCTGGAGGTTACTTGTTCTTCATCTGAAGGCTGGTACACTCTAAGCATTATCGACGACGGCTTAGGGGTCAATTCATCTAGAGAAGGTTGGGGAACACAACAGGTTAGAAATTTAGCTCGACAATTAAAAGGTAAATTCCGGCGAGTACCCCTTTCTCCTAGAGGTACTCTTTGTGAATTATCTTGGCCAATAGTTAAAAAATCAAGCTATTTTTAGACTCTTGACTATTGCTCATATCAACAGAGATTATCCAAAAATTGATTATTTTTAAGAGAAATTAATCAATTAATCCTTCTTCTCTAGCTCGCATTTCAGTTTGAATTCTGATATTTTTTCCCTCTTCAGGATAAATATTTAAAGCGTCTTGCAGCTTACTCCAATAATGACGCACCATGCGTTCACATATACACATACGTTCCGCAATTGTTTTATCCTGTAATCCTTCTTCAAATGCTAAAGCTAACACCCTCAGCCACTCTGGTTTTACCTCTAATACAGAATGTATTCCTTTAATATCTTTTGTATGAGTTAAGCCCTGTAATGCCCAATCACTCCTGGTCAACATTTCCTGAGTCGATAGGCTTTTATCCGCAACTGTAAAGCCTCCTTTATGACTGTCAATATCAGGTCTAATCCTTACCAGCGTTCTGACATTAGCACTTTGGACAACAATATTTAAATTGGGATAGTTTTTCATCAGAGTTCTTAGAAGCTGAACCCCTATATCAGGTCTGGCCGTCATTCCAGAGTTATCTGGAATGGAAAGATCCATCACAACCAAATCTGGCTGTGAGGTAGTAATTTGATTCAGAGCATTCTTAGCATTTACCGCAATGATGAATTCAGCATCACGGTAATGCTTTTGCAACACATTAACAGTTCCAGCTAAAACTGTTTCGTGGTCATCAATTACTAGAACTTTTAGCAATGCTTTATCAGTTAAATCTTGTTTCATAATTAACAACCCACCTATTAAGTCGGAATCTAAACCAATCCACAAACTGCCAGAATTGCTTAAGAATATGATGATGAGACAACCGATATCTCTCGCTGGCGATTCGGAAGAGTTTCATCGTTTATTTTGAAATCCATAAATAATTTTGGTTCTTCAGTACCTATTATGCTTAACTAAAACACCATAAGAACTTGATATTAAAATCTTGGTTAAAAGCCTAAATCTCGCCCAGAAGTATAAAACGCTAAAAATAACAACTGCTGTGGTTGCTTAGAAAGGGTTTCAAGTTTTTGATCCGAATAATTTAGCATACTAAGTAATGAAGATCCGTAATTTTTTCTATTAGAATTATATTACTATTGATGACCAAATTTTTACGTGTTTTTAATCTAATCTTATTAAGAGACACATTAAAAGCAGATTTTCGGGGAACTAACTATTCTTAAATACAGAAGTGGGGAAAAGAGTAAATTACAACACTAAGTGTAAAATTTCACTCGAATATAAATTAATACAGTTCAGTTAAGCCCAAAAAATAAAAATGTGTAGGTTGGGTTGAGGAACGAAACCCAACCTACAATTATCCTTAACTGAACCGTATTGTACCATAGGGCTGATAACTGATAACTGTTTTAAGGGGGTTAGGGGGGATCTAGAAGTGCCTAAAATTACAGCCCACCACTTTTAAAACATCCTCTGAACTGTATTAGAATATAAATAATTAACTTTTTGTTATATACCAATACGGTTCACTTAAGGCTAAAACTCTTTTTCTTTAACGAACCGCAGAGGCGCAGAGGGCACAGAGAGAATAGAGAAAGAGAGGGAAGAAATGCTTAACTGAACTGTATTGTGTTATATACTTCTAAATTTTGCCACTCATTTACTTACAGTAATAAATTTTACCAATAAAAATAATAAGTAATTTTCAGATTATCTTTACGACAAAAGCATTTCCCCGAAGTTAAAAATCGAAAGCTTTGGCAAAGATACTCTAATTCTATTGAGTTAGAATAAAAAATAATTGTAGATCGGTCAGGATATGTAATTTGTACTACTAGCTGACCTATCTTTTTCTGTTGTTTTAAACTGATAAAAACTGATATAGGAGCCGAAACATTCGGCAAAGTTAATATTAGTAGTTCTTCTAAAGCTCTTAAAACTATCAAACTCCGCTCAACTGGCTCGTATCGCCAGTAGGCTGGTATATCGAAATGGAAACACAGATGGGAATTTGATGTTAACCACTGTTCTAGTAGGCACTCAATAGCCAAGGGTAGGCTATCTTGAATATATACAGGAAATAAGCGATCGCTCAATTCCACCAAAGCGTGATGAAAATTATCAGCTTGTTTGAGGTATTCTTGGATTTTGCTGATTGTTAAATTTAGGTGATCTTGTGCCAATAACTCTAAGCTGCGACGGATTGTGAAGGATTCTTGTAATAAGCCTTCGTGAATTTTACTTGCTTCTAGAAATAGTTTGAGAGAGTGTCTATAAGACCACCATTGTAATGCTTGTTGAATGCTATAATAAGTCTTCAATAGCATTACCAATGGCAGGATATAGATAGTTACAAGTATAATTTGTACGTAAAGTTTCATAATCCCATACTTATATCCTCATAAATCAGTAGTTAGCCTAGCCTTTCTCAATATAAATTGCAGTGCTGTCTCTTCTTTTGAAATAATGTCAGCGTTAGCTTGCATTCCAGATTGGATATGACACTGGCGATCGCTATTGCCAAATATAATTCTTTCGGGTTGAATAGTTGCTTCAAAGTAGCTATTTCCAGGGGTTGTCGAACTGGATGTAGAGCTTTCTGCATTGTTATTTTTAGACGTAATTGCATCGGGAGAAACAGCCGTGACTACACCTTTGAGAGTGCCATAATCAGGATAAGGACAAGCATCAATTCGCAATTGCACTTTTTGACCAACTGCGACATTTTTAATTTCCTGAGTGGGGATAACTGCTTTAATAACTAGAGGAGAATTATTAGGAGCAATTTCAGCAATTGCTTCGCTAGCACGCAGCACTTGGCCGGGGTTGCGTAAATTGAGCTTGAGAATGATACCATTACTACTTGCTCGGAGAATAGTATCTTGTAATTGACTAATTACTTGTAGAAGTTCTTTATGAGATTGTCCGAGTTGGTTTTGCATTTCCACTCGTCGCTGAATTAAAGCTTGTTTTTCCTTTTTTAAAATGGCGATGCTGGCTTCGCCTCTAGCAGTTTCTTGAGCAATTCTTTCTTGAGCGATCGCAACTGTGGCAGTGGTAGGATTAACAGCAGCTAAAGCTACTTGCACTTTAGCTTTGGCAATATCAACAGCTTTTTTTTCAGCTTCAACTATGGCTTTAGTCTGCACAACACCTAGCTTTTTCTGCTCAAATTCGCGTTTACCAATTGCGCCAACCTGCGCCAACTGCTCATAGCGATCGCGATCTACCTCAGCAAAACTTAAATCAGCTTCGGCTTTTTGCAATTCTGCTTGGGATTTTTCCAAACTGGCTTGTGCTGCTAGTAATTCGCTGCTGGTGGTAATTTGTCGCTCTTGATATTCCCGTTGATTACGTGCTAAATCTGCTTGAGCAGAAGCCACAGTTCGCTCTGCTACCGTTGCTTCTGCGACAACTTGAGTATCTAAAGTCCTAATTTGAGCATCAATTTGAAGTATTTGTAACCTGATTTGTTGAATGCTGTCTTGTAATTGACTCTGTTTGATTTGCAGTTGTTCGTCATCTAGGCGAGCGATGGTATCTCCCTGTTTGACTAGTTGATTTTCTTTCACCAAAATCTTTTTAACAGTCCCTTCAATTTTCGGTTGCACTAACCGAGTTTCTCCTGTAGGACGCACTACTGCTGCTGCTTTCACCGTTACATTATACTTTACCCATGAACAGAGACTAATCCCAGCACCAAGACTTCCAACGATAAAAATTCCGGCTAAAGATGTCCAACGACTTACAGGAGGAAGAAACTCTTCACTTTGCACCGATGGCAGAACTTTTTTACTATCTGTGTAAAGCATAATTACCTGAGTAAATGTTAATAATTAAGGATTTAAAAATTCCAAATGCTCTCCAGATTTAGAGCGCAACTCCTTTAAAGAGCCTTGATTTTTTAACTTGCCTTGATCTAGTAAAACTATCCAATCAGCACGATTAATTACTCTGGGACGATGAGTAATTAAAATCGTGGTTTTACCTTGACGGTGTTTAAATAATTTATCCAAGACTTCTGCTTCACTTACTGGGTCAAGTCCACCAGTAGATTCGTCTAAAATCAGAATTGGTGGTTCTGTAACAATGGCTCTTGCTATTGCTAATCTTTGACGTTGACCACCAGAAAGATTTGCGCCAAATTCTCCTAAAATCGTTTGATATTTATCAGGAAGTTTACTGATAAATTCATCAGCATCAGCAATTTTGCAAGCTCTAACAATCTGTTCAAATGTAACGTGAGGCGCTCCTAAGCGAAAGTTTTCGATAATTGATCTACTCCAAAAGTGAGCATCTTGAGGAACTAAAATTACCTGTTGACGTAGACAATCAAGAGAAATGTCTTCTATATTATAAAGTCCGATACGGATATTACCAGATTGCAGAGGATATAAACTACCGATAATTTTTGCTAATGTGCTTTTACCACAGCCAGATTTACCAATAATGGCAATAACCTTACCACCAGGAATGGTTAAAGAAAAATCCTCCAGTAGTTCAACTCGACCCGAATAATGAAAATTGATATTACTACAAATAATGTCAGCATTATCAGAGATTTTGGCAATTTGTTTTTTACCATCACCTTGATTTTCTGGGGTAGCATCTATGACTTCTGTTAGGCGTTGAGTGGCAGTTTTTGCCCGCGTAAATTCGTCTACAAAAGTGATTACTGTACTAATTAAACCGACAAAATTAGCATTCATCGAATTAAATGCTAGTAATTGCCCAATACTTAGATGCTCTTGTGGGTTAATTACCAAATTCCCGCCAAACCACAACAAAGCAATACTACCAATTGCAGAAACAAAACTAGAGAATGTATTGTTAATAATGCCAATTTGAATTGTGCTGAGTGTCAAAGTAGAAATTTTGCCAAATCTGCTTTGAAATTCCTCCCAAAATTGTGGTGACGCTGTGGTAGTTTTAAGAGTGAGAGCGCCTTTAAAGGTTTCAACTAAAACACCTTGAGTTTCGGCTTCTGTGACTAAAACCTCACGGGTTTTTTGTTGCAAAGTAGGCTGAAAGACCACTGTAGATAGAGTCATCACTATAGATACAGCTAGAGCTAATACAGTGAGTTTCCAGCTATAAAAAGCCATTAAAGCAAAAGAAATAACCGCAATAAAAATTTTACTGGGTAAGCTAACAACAACTTGAGATACTAATTGGTTAATCTGGTCAATATCTCGCAGACGACTAACAATTTCTCCACTGCGCCTAGCCTCATAGTACGATAGGGGTAATTGTAAAATTTGTCGCCCAAATTCTAAAACCAGACCTAATTGTAGACGCTGGGCAAAGTGAGCAATTAAGTTAGACTGTACCCAAGATAGACTACTAGAAATCAGATTCATCACTACCACAGCGATCGCCATTGTAGTGAGTAGTTTTGTATCACCTCGAACTAACACATCATCAGTCAGAATTTGCAGTAAGAAAGGGGAAGCTAAAGATAGCAACCCCAACAAAATATTCAGGGGTAAAGCTTGAGCCAAAATAGCTCGAAAAGTCCAGATGCGTTTAAAGAAACGCCAAAAGCCACCAACTTTGTCATTTTCTTGCTCATGAAACCGTATCGGATCAGGTTCTACTAAAAGCATTAACCAATCCGCCCACCCTTCTGCTAAATCTTTTGCAGACAGATAACGCAGACCTACAGCCGGATCAGCTACTACACATTTTTTGCCTTTTCTACCATATAAAACAACCCAATGATCCCCTTGCCAGTGAATAATCGCTGGCAAAGGTGCTTCATTTATCCGATTTAAGAGTTCTGGTGAAGTTTTAACTGGACGAGCATTAAAACCAAGTGTTTCTGCACCTCGTTTTAACCCTAATAAACTTGTTCCGAATTGTCCAGTTCCTACAACTTCACGAACATGACTGAGGGTGAAAGCCGCCCAACAACAGCTCAGAATTGCCAAATCAACGCCGACAGTAGCTTTACAAAAACCGTCAGTTTCTTCCAGAGATACACCAAAAGTGATACCAACACCAACACCTTATGTACCT
>NZ_JAIVFV010000126.1 GCF_020829445.1 Nostoc sp. CHAB 5836 | reverse complement strand
TAGCAGCTATTTTTTTTCAACTGCTGGAAACGTTGCTGCTGACACTATAGAACGGTATATCAATGATCCTCATCATGGTTGATAATATTGGAGGCGAATAAATTCGCACGAGTCGGATTTCCCCCGCGCTCTCAAGAGACGCGGCTCCCATCCTTCCCGCTATCCTCTGGTGGGGAATGTATTTAATTTTATTAGCAGCGCTTCATGGTCGATGCGGTCGAAAGTGGGTAGCTAGCTAGCGAGGTTTCCAATTATTAGCTCCTTTTCTAGCGAATAAAACGTGCAGAAAAATTACATCAGTTTGAGAAAAAGATTACGTAAGTATATGCCAAATAAATTACTATCTAAACAGTGAAATACGTAAAAAGAGGGACTTCTGCTTATTCAGGCGATCGCTAATTTCAAAAATTGCCCTTATCAGGACTTAGACAAAAAACACGGGCAAAATAGTCTCAAATGTATATATAGAGGGAGCTGGACATCGTTTTGCCTAGTTTCTTGATATGTCTGGGTTTCAGGCGTTTTTCGGCATTTGGTGTATTTCCCTTGCCCCGTATGGTTTTGAGGCTTGTTTCTGACTCAAAAATGTTTAAGTCCCGTTATTTGCTTTTATAACCAAAAACATGAGAAAAAGGGCGTGATTCATCTTATTTATCAGCAAGAAAAATGGTTTCAATTCTTGCCCACGCCCAAAATTTAGTTTACACCCTACTATCGCTGATGCCTTCTGTCTACCAGAAAGAAAATCTCGAAGCAATGTTGGGCTTGTTCTTAGAGGCACAAGGATGTCCTCTACCTCAACATAGTAAAAGTAAGTCTGCTAGTGCCTTAAGCCGAGTCATTTGACGATTGTTTCCAAAAATATCTGCAATTTTACAGCGCTCTCCAGTTGCCTCAGAGATAAATACGCTCATGTTTCTCATTAAATCTAATGTCTGACCTTTCTTTAAAGTTTTTCGAGCTTTTTTAAACCATACTCGACGCTCATTATCTGTGCTAAAAGCAGCATCAGCAAAGTCTTGTAAATGTGATGCGGCATGATAAAAATCTAATAATTGATAAGTTTCAGATGGGCATTTTAGCTTTTTCAATAAAGGGGGAATATGTATCCATATCCATTCTGCACCATCGGCAATTAATAATACCTGTTTGGCTTGACTTATACCCAAATTAACCAAATACATTTCTAAAATTTTGAGAAACTCTTGATAACCTGAATATGTGCCATCATTAGTAATAGGTATTGCTGATGTCCTAATTTTTTTACCTTGTTCATTTACTACATAAATTGTTAGTAGCTTTGGCTCCATCCATTCACCGACAAAGCCATGACGATTTGTTTTTTCACTGCGCCTACCTTTTTTATTAAACCTAATTTTAGTTCTTCCCCCATCTACAGCAATGACAACTCGTTGATTTTTCAGAACATTACTATTAGATAAGTTCCCAAGCTCCAGGTTTAGTATCTTTGATTGGCGAAGATTAATACCAATTTTACCAAAAAGGTAGGTCAGGCGTTCAATTCGTTTTAAACTAACATTTATTCCCCAATCTGTTAGCGTTGTTCGTGCTGCATCAAACGAACTCGCTATCGCACCATACTTAGCAATTGTTGACCAGACTAAAGGGGTAATACCTTCTGACATACCTAACCATTTTAAAAACGGACAAAATCCCTGATTTTTAGATTCATTTTTATTCTTGTTGTTTTCTATTTTTGTTACCATGTATGGCAAAGATAGAGTAACTAAAACATTACCAATTGTTAGTATTTGTAGCTTGGTATAACCGTGTTTTTGTGTTTTGGGATACTGCCACCCTTGGGTTTGAATAACTGCTGTATGATGAGCCGAGTCTGATTGAGAAAGATTATAAATAAATATTGCAATACATTGACCTGTTAAGACTAACGCAGCCTGTCTAATTTCTTCTTCTCTTTCTCTAACAATTTGTCCATTCCATTCATTGATATTTTTCAATTCTAAAAGTTTCTTAATATCATCTTTAAAGACTGACAATGATTTGCTTAAATCTAGAGTTGCATGTATACATTTTTCCATAAAGGTAGGCATCCCCAATCTCAAAATTATTGCTAAAAGGAAATCTTACCTGAATTCTTGCCATTACAAATTTTCCCGCACCTGATGATATATTAGGTCTTGTAAGTTTTCTTATGTATATACACGTATTCAGAGGGAACAGGGAACGGGGAAAAGGGAACAGGAAAAACTCATGGTTTTTAAACATGAGATTGAAATAATGACACTGTTTTTTTCGTGGCACTCTCTGCTCAAAAAACATCTTTTTTTTTGACTGAGCTTTAAACTCTGAAACTTTAGTTTCTTATCTGTTAAGAGTTCCCTCTTCCCTGTTCCCTTTTTTTTGTAAAATGTAATAAATATTTTTCTGTACCGAAGCTAGTTTTTAGCGATCGCACCTTTTTTTGCCCGACCTCACAAAATCGCGTTGCTCCCGGTTCGTGGGATAGCTGTGTATATCGAACGGTATGCTGAATATTTTTAGGGTCAGCATTTTCAATTTTACCAACTTTCGATAGTTGGGGATCTTCCTTTACGTTGATTGCAGACATACGTAAAGCTCCCGAAATGTATATCATCCTAAAAAGGAGTTTATCGCAGATTTTGGTTGAAATACCAACATTCGGTTATTTGTTGGGATTTACAAAATATCTTTAACCCACATTCCGCACCCTAACTGTCACACATCAATAAAAAGCTGATGCAGTAGTACATAAGAACTAATTTAGACGCAAAAATCAAGAGAGTTAATGAGAAAACGTAGCATTAATTAGAGGATTTAGCGAAAAGAGGAAGTTTTGTGATGAAGACACAACAAAGGGAAAACTTCATAGTGAAAAAAATAATTGATAACAAAAAGATAAATGAGAGAATTGCAACAGAAGTAATGGAGAATACTGTTGTGATCTTAAATGCAGAAGACATTGAAATTCAGAACATAGACCATCTAGGGATAGTAGCAGGAATCATAGATTCGATAGGATTAGTAGAAACAATAAATGAATTAATAGGTGAACAAGAAGGAGAAAAAGTCAGCCCAGGTCATGTAGTCAAAGCCATGATATTGAACGGGTTAGGATTTGTATCTAAACCTTTGTATATGTTTCCCAAATATTTGTTGAGGGTGCGGAATGTGGGGTTGAAGTAAAGATTGGCAACGATGGAATAAAACTTCCTCCAAATCATCGAGTGTCTCAAACGATTGATTAACAATTGGTTCGTCTACTATTGTCCATAGTCTTTCTGCGGGCTGTAATTCGGGTGAATGAGATGGTAAAAGTGTTAAATGTAGACCTTCTGGAAGCTCTAAATCATGGCTGGTATGCCACCCTGCTCGGTCAACAACTAAAAGAATGTGTTTATTAGCACCTAAGCCGAACTCACGAGCAAAGTCTTCTAAAACCAGATTAAACAGTTTGGTATTGACGTAGGGGAGAATCCACGCCTTTTGTCTCTCCGGTCTTAGGATGTGCGAATGCATACAACCATAACCACTTAAATCTCCAGTTGACATTAGCAATTGGTGTTTCCCCTTCGGGGACGTAAATCCGCCGAATAATTGGCTTGAGTCCCAAACGATGTTCGTCTTCACACCAAAGTTGAATTTCCGCATCCGGGTAAGTGGTTTGGAGTTGTTCGACTTGTGTAGCTAGTTTTTTTTCCAAGCTTCTTGCTCAAACGGGTCACTTCCTGTATGAGATGGGCGAGGTACTCGCAGTCTAAAAGTCATTTGCCGTAATATTTCCCATCCTCTTTGTCGGCTAATCTCTATTCCTGTGACTTCACTCAACCAGTTGGCAACTTTTCGCCCATTCCATAACCCCCCATCTGGTGCTGTTTCTTGCAAAGCTTGCCATAGCTGGGCTTGCTGTATGTCGTCTACCAACGCTTTTGCTCCTTGATTTTGACTGCGGCGATCGCCAATGCCAGAAATGCCCAACTCGTTATACCTTTTTACCAATGTGTAAATCCAGGTTCTGCTGTAACCTGTTATTTCCTCTACTTCCTCTGTGTCCTTTCCTTGTGCTAGTAACCAGATAATTTGATACTGACGACTTTCTATTCCGTCTTTAGCTTGCTTGTAAAGTTGCTCTAATTCAGAGATATTTGAATGCTCGGCTATAGTGATCCGTTTTGGCATAAGTCATATTTTTACTCTCTTTTTTTATCGTAAGCGATTATCCGGACATGATATAAGCTCGACTTTATCCATTTTTCTCTACGGGTCATCACAAATTTAGGCGATCGCTAAAAGATGTGGGTTTTATTGCATACATAACATTTAAATACAGTCTTGGTGAATAGTGGTGAAACGAGCAATAGACTGAGGCTGAAGGATAATTGTGTGTATCTTCCCATGAATACAACAATACCATTTGAAATCGCCAGTATCCTACTACCGTTTAGGGTGCTGTTTACCAAGCCAGTCTGGTGTCATGTCCAAACTTTAGTAATGGGAGCGATTTTAACAACAGGTAAACGTACCATTACTTCGGTACTTGTAGTCATGGGACTGAATCAGGAGGAACACTTCCAAAATTATCATCGTGTATTAAATCGTGCAGTATGGTCAAGTTTGGAAGCAAGCCGAATTTTATTAATGCTCATGGTAACAGTGTTTTCACCAAGCGGGCCAATCATCATGGGAATAGATGATACGATTGAACGCCGTAAAGGCAAGAAAATTAAGGCAAAAGGAATATATCGAGACCCAGTACGTTCAAGTAACAGTCAAGTTGTGAAGATTAGCGGCTTGCGATGGTTATCAATGATGCTGTTAGTTGAAATTTCTTGGGCACAACGAGTCTGGGCATTACCTTTCCTCACAGTGCTTGCACCATCGGAACGTTACAGTCAACAGTATAGGAATGGAAACTCAACGGCAATGGTCAGACCAGTCAATTGCTCGTACAACACCTACATTGCTGGGATTATTTTCCTTGGTCGTGATGAGAGGCAGACCATTTACAAGCTAATTTTTCTTGGACAATGAAACAAACAATTTGGTACTCCAAAGCTTTGCCTACTTTTTCCGATGCACTGGCTTTAGTTAGGCGATTTTTATGGGCTAGCACTTTTTCTACGTCTTCCGAAAGCACTCAAATGATAAAAGTCCCTCTTCTTTTATTTGAGCGTTTGAGAGATATTGCTGTTTACGCTGCTTGATTGAATCAAAAATGGATAAAGTCGAGATAAGATAAGCTCTGAGTTTTTATGCACTAAATAAGAGGCAGATTGACGCGGCGATCGCTTCTGAGCAATCCTTAGAGATGGTTAAGTTATTTTCCCCTTTGGTGATAATTCTGTAAATCGCTGTCTAGTGACCAGATAAACACTTCACTCATTTGGAAGAGATTACAGGACTTACGAAATTCCTGAATGATGCTCATATCTCCAAAGCTGGTTCCTTCTGACTTAAGAGGAGCTTTATTTCTGCCAGCCAGATCGGGGAAGTCGTCAATCCACTCCAATATCTCTGCGGTGTTCGGGAATGTAGTCGGTCTCCAGGGGGCTACGCCTGTGAATGCTTCTTTAACTTCTTTAACAAAACGTTCGGCGGTTTTCCTTCGCATTGTGCCGTCGCCGTTCTGGGCAATATGGTTGCCTGTTTCGAGTATCGTCGCCATAGGCAACAAAAAAGTACAGCCAGATTGAGCATAGGTCTGAAAATCTTGGAGGACTGATGCTCTATGCTGATTATAGTTGGGGACGTTGAGTATTTCGAGGAATATGCTGGTATCTATCAGGCAGATACTACTCATTGTCGTACTCCTGCAAACGAGACAGCCATTCCATAGCTTGGTGTTTTCTGTCTTCAGGTGTGTGCGGCGACTTGACGAACCGATCCACTACCCCAGCAGTTACCAGTTGACCGAGCGGCCCCTGAGATATCAGACTGGGGAAATCGTACATCTCCCCAAGCCGTACAAGGCGGCTATCTCCTGACTCTGGATTGCGGAAACAAAATACTACATCACCGAGAGCCGCATCGGGTAAGGCATCCATTAGGGCTGGGTTGTGGGTAGAAAGCAGCACCCGCAATTTCCGCCGCTCGGCAATATCCCGGATGCTGGCGAGTAGATGCTGGGCGCGGTTGGGATGAACGCCGTTGTCGATTTCCTCGATTACCACTAAACTACCAACGGGTGCCGATAGCATAGCAGCCGCGATCGCTAACACCCGCAACGTCCCATCAGATAACAATGCCGCCTCACAATAGCGACGGGTATTGCCAAAGGTTTCTGCTAGTCGCACCATCACTTCATCCCGTGGGCCGAAAAGGAAATCTAGCCCATCTATAGCCTGTTCTGGTAGACTCTGGATAAAGTTGAGAATTGCCTGTTGATTTTCGGCTTGGTTCTCCCACAAGCGATACAGGACGCTGGAAAGATTGGTACCATCTTCTTGTAATCGCTTATCAGATTTGAAGCTGTACTCGCGCATTCTGGCGGGGACGGGATCTAGAAACAGGATGTTCTTTAAGACTCGTTGATATTCGCGGACGGTTTCAGGAATTATCTTTTGGGATTTGGGGTACTTTGGATCAAAATGGGCAGGGGTGTCTAATTGGACGAATATAGCCATCTGATCGCTGCACGTTATTCGTGGCTTGTTCTTCCCCCTTGTAAAGTTGTTATATGCGACACCAACATCAGTCCCTACTCCTTGAGAAGGCTGATCTAGGTCATATAGCGGCACTTGACTTGTGGAGCCAACGATTCGCTCACTACTGATGTGCAGTTCTCCGTCACGCACATTCAGGGTTATATCGAGTTGGTTCCAGTCTGGGTAGTCTAAACGGCAACCAATGGTAAAATTTGACTCTCCCCGATGGCACAAGTCATTTACTCGACCGCGTACAACGCGCTCTGCACTATTCACCGCATATTGAATGCTGGAGAGTTTTTGTCCTTGTGCCAGCCATGACAGAAAGCGCAAACCTTCAAGGGCATTACTTTTGCCTGCGGCATTGGCTCCGATTAGTACGGTTAGCGATCCAAGGGGCAATCGGCTTGTACTGTAACTTTTGAAGTTGGCGAGGGTAAATTCGGTCAGCATGGCGTTCATGTCATAATTCTCCTCTAAATGCGCGATGTTGGAGGGAGGCGAAGAGGGCATCAAGTTCTGACAGTGAGGCACAGTGCGCGGCTTTGAGTTTTTCTACAGCTTCGGCGCGATGTGCAAATTCGCTTTGCAACGAAAGAGGTGGAACAACGAACAAAACACCCTCCAACATAGTCTGGTTCACCTTGAAAGTTCCATTAGTCGTCCTAGCTAATGTTTCAAGTTGTCGGCGCACTGCACTTGAGTTCCAAATATGCTGCAAGAATTGACGCTCAATAACTTCTGGTAAAATCCGTGCAGCAATCATTGTGTCAGGGAAAGTCACTTCTGGCATTTGCTGCGTAGGAAAGTAACCTTTGCCTACTAATTGAATATTTCCATTGCCTCGGCAGATTAGAAAATCGGATTGATCCACACGTTGGTTGATTGGCGGCACAGACTGGAATGTACTGGTCTTCCATGCGTTTTCATCAAACGCATTTCCAGTGATTGCCGAAAGTGTTAGAACTTTGCTCGTTACCTTCCCTGTAGTGGATGGTGATAAGCCGTTACGTAAAGGCATTGAAAGCAGGTCATTAAAGTAGAGTAGCCACCATCCCTTTGGATTCGTAACTGGATCGCCGAACATTTCTAGGAAGATGGCTTGGTTGAGGGTGTTGAGTTGTGCGATCGCTTCCCGACGTTTAGACCTGAGTTCTTCAGCGCAATCAAGTATCTCTGTAATTCGCTTCTGTTCTTCTGGGGGAGGAAGTAAAACATCGCTACGTTTCAGGTATTTAAAGTGTCGGTCAATAACGGGTAATGACGCTTTGCAAAGGTGTGATTCGTTGTCTATATGACCAGAAATCAAATTTTTACCTTGATCTACAACCGCAAAACGCCCATAAGGAAGAAACTCACTTTGTGGTGTTTTTATATTCCCGCCTGATTCGTCTGCGATTGCATCAACAAAAGAGAGTTTTATCCATCCAGCTTTCATCCCAGCATCTCCTCCAACTTCTCCATCCCCTGCTGAATCTCCGCTTCTAATTTTGCCAAATTAGCAAGGATGTCTTTAGGTGCGAGATGCTCCACCTCTTCATGCACCACTTCCTTATAACGATTCAGACTGAGGTCATACCCCTGAGTAGCAATATCAACCTTTGGTACACAGAAACTCTGAGCCGTGCGGAGTCGCTCTCGTTCTGTAGTATTCCGCACTTGCCAACGAGTAAGTACATCCGGCAGATTATTCTTAGTATGTTCCCCTGCTGTTAGTGATGGTAAAGAATGCTGAACTGTAGCCCATACCACCGCAACATCAACCTGCCAATATTCACGTACCACCATATCCTCTAATTCATTCATTTTTATTTGATTTCAATTGAGCAATTATTTTACGCACAGGCAGATACTCCGCACGATTCACTCGCAATAATTTGACAGTCACACGCCCAATTGCCGTTAGAGGTCGAATCATACCGCTTTCTACCTCAAACAAAAAATGATCAGCCCAATCATCAATTCTTGGATGATAAAGTCTTACCGTATCACCTGATTCTGGGTCAATTGAAGCAATATCACTACCTTTAGCCTGATTACATAGCGAACAGGACAGCGCCAAATTTTCTAACACCGTTGCACCATCATGTTTTTCAGCAATAACATGATCAATCTGATGAGTAGCTAAAACCAACATTTCTGGAATTAGACAATACTCACAACACCCCTGAGCGCGTTCCAACACAATTTTTCGTAAATTGGTAGGAATATAAGTTTTACTCATGCACTTTGTTGCAACTTGAGCAGAGCTTGAGCTTTAGCAAGACGTACCAAATGCTCAATAAACTCATAATGTTGCCACAGACAGCGATCGCTTTCATCTAAACCTTGAGTACGATTTTTGTCTAAGAGAGAATCAATTTCAGCTTGAACCATAGGCGAAAGACGGAGAGCTAAAATTTCTTGAGGAGATGGCAACTTTGCTAAAAACTCCAAAATTTCAGTCAGTCCAGAAAAACCTGTAGAAGGATTAGCAGTAATTTCTCGCAATCCTAGAGCCAAAATCTGGGGTAAATCTTCCTTGCGAGATTCTAAATTCCGAGCCATCTCATCAGGTATGTCTAAAGTAATTTGCATAATTTTTGATCTCAATAATATAACTTATATGTAGATAGCATCAGAGAGTACGCGATCGCGAATCCGAGGTTTAAGACCGTTCTTAGTGACAATATCTACCTTCAACCCAAAAAGCTGACTTAAATAATCCCTAAGTTCCACCAACATAATAAAAGTAGGTGCTGTTTCATAATCAACCAGAATATCTATATCACTTGCTTCTGTCTGCTCTCCCCTAGCATAAGAACCAAAGATACCGATTTCTGTAATTTGATAAATTTCACAGAGAGATTGCTTTTGTAGTGATAAGACTTGTCGAAGTTCATCAAACGTTTTCATAACATTTCATCCTTGCAAAACTTCAGCCGCAGTCAATTTAAGATTAGCAAACACAATTATCCCAGCAACCCCTCCAATTTCTCCATCCCCTGCTGAATTTCCACCTCTAACCTTGCCAAATTAGCGAGGATGTCTTTGGGTGCGAGATGTTCCACCTCTTCATGCACCACTTCCTTATAACGATTCAGGCTGAGATCATACCCCTGAGCAGCAATATCAGCCTTGGGTACACAAAAACTCTGAGCCGTGCGCGGTCGCTCTCGTTCCGTAGTATTCCGCAGTTGCCAACGACTCAACACATCCGGCAGATTATTTTTAATATGTTCCTCTGCTGTTAGCTGGGCAGTCGGTACAGCACCTAATTTATCTTCAGCAAGCAAAGGCGCTCTTTTATCGTCCAAACTCAACCCGTCAGCATCCCTGACTTTTCACGGGATGTGGAAAGGGAGGAATGGTTCGCGAGTTAAAGTGGCGAACCATTCCCCGATGATTTTCTGTATTTAGAGGTTTCTTCAAGTAAATCTTTCAAACCCTGGTTAAGAGTTTCAATGGAACGGGCTAAAGCTTCAATGCGCTCTTTGAAGTCAGCAACTTGATCTATACGCCGATACAATTCTTCTTGGGGTGAGGGTTTATTTTGGTCTTTCATCATCAAAAATTCCCGTGGTTCGCCATCTATACTCGCGAACCATATTCCTCCGGTATTTTGCACTCCATGTTTAATTAATGTATTAATTTCAGATTTTGATGTAGTAGCCAACCCTGACACAAGGTTTCTAGTTTTAACCAGCCTCTCCACAATACTTGTATTCCAATAGCAGTACCTTTTCTATGTTCTAAGTATCCTCCTAGGCGAGCAATCGCTCTAATTTCCCAGTCAACCGTAAACTCTACGCCATTTTTTCGTTTCGGTGGGGTGTTGGTAATTAAGACATCCATCTGTACTTTAGTTAACACAACGCTGGCTGGACTTTGTGGCGAATTACGGTGTAAATAAGTAATTCGCAGCAATTGTGCCGCAATTACTGTCAAAAAACCAAGCATTGTTGACATACTCTGACCACCCAAGCGATAACTTTCTGCCTTGCAACCAGATTTAAGAATTTTATGACCCACATTCCGCACCCTAACTGTCACAAAGGGGTTTTTACGGAGGATTGTTCTCGATAAAAAGAGTAAAATCAGACATTTTGGGTTATGAGGTCAGATTTATCCATTACTCTACCTAATTTATCATCATTTAAATATTCTGCTTTTACTCCTTCTCCTATTAGATGTTCGCAAGGTTTATCTTTAAAAAACTCTGGAAACATATATAAAGGACTGCTTACAAAACCTAGTCCATTTAATATCATTGCTTTAACTACCTGTCCTGGGCTTACTTTTTCTCCTGGCTCATGCCCAATTATTTCATTAATAATTTCTACCAAACCTATGGAGTCTATAATCCCTGCAATTATACCCAAGTGGTCGATATTTTGAATTTCAATATCTAAGAAGTTAGACATGATAGTAAAACACAATAAACGATATCTGTTAAAATCTTCACATGTGATCTACCTCAAAGTTTATTTTCAATCAGCAAGCTTTTATTAAATAAGTTAGGACTTACGCACTTGTGAGGAAAAATCAACCTTTGCGATTACGTCACGACCTACGTAATGGCGGAAAATCGTAGTTCATGCGTAAGTCCTATAAGTGATTTATGAAACTTCAAATAATTTCAGTAGCTGAATACTGGTAGCAAGTTAAATGCACGGTGGCGCTATACGCCACTGGTGCTTTGTTGTAGCTTTGTTGAGGCGATGGTAGCGATGCCTACGGCGGCAAGCTACGCATGAATTGAATGGCAACAAACGCACATCCGTTGATAACTTGCAACTTACTTAATAGGATATATTATCATTAAATTTTAAAATATCACTTATCCTTATAGTTCAAAAATACTATTTACTGGCAATTAGCTAAGTACTAATGAACTTGTGACAGTTAGGGTGCGGAATGTGGGTTTAATATATGTGTTCGAGTACATCAATAATTTCGGCGGTAATGGGGTTTTTATCCTGGGAGATGTTCACCCTTTTGTCGGTAAAAACTCTCTGCAATTGAGTTGGGAAGTTCTCACCAGAGTAAAAAACTTGTACCATCGCCTCAAACCGACTGAAAAGCGAATTGTATTTTTAGGTCAAAACATTCAACTGCACGAATCCCTGCTGAGACTAATTCCTTGTTGTGAAGTTCCTTTGCCCAGCATTGAGCAAATTCAAGACCACTTAGAATCATATTTACTGTACTTGCAAGAATCTGCCAGTGAGCAAGAGGTAACTTTTACTGTATCTCTCACCACTGAAGATAAAGAAACCTTGGCAAGAGCAGCATTAGGCTTGACGCTGGAGGAAATCAGCGACTTTCTCCGGCTCACTGTTAAGGAGCGATTAACTTCTAAAGGTATAGTAATTGATACTACGGTCATCCCTTTGGTTGTCGAATACAAAACCCGCCTACTGTCTCAGATGGGTATTGAATTGGGTAAATTGGCGACCATACCCTTTGGTGGTTTGGATTTATTGCGGGATTGGTTGCAACGCCGCAGCCGATTATTTTCTAAAGAAGCGCGTTAGCGAAGCTCGCCGCAGGCATCGCTAAATCTACCCCAACCTAAAGGTGTGTTACTGGCAGGGCCACCAGGAACAGGTAAATCGATAGTAGCAAAGAACATTGCAACCATACTCAACCTTCCACTGCTGCAATTAGACATTGCCTCGATGCTTGGTAGCCTGGTTGGAGAATCTGAGGGCAATGTCCGCCGCGCACTCAAGACTGCTGAAGCTATTGCACCCTGTATCTTGTGGATTGATGAGGTCGAGAAAGCACTTTCAGCTAATGGCGATACCTCTGGAGTCTCACAAAGGATTTTGGGAAATATCCTCACTTTCATGTCTGAGTGTACGGCGGGAGTGTTTGTAGTGGCAACTTGTAATGACCCAACAGCGCTGCCTATTGAGTTCAAGAGGAAAGGGCGGTTTGACGAGAATTTCTTCGTTGACCTGCCTACTGAGTTGGAACGTTGCCAGATTCTCAAAATTCACTTAGAACGGTTTGGTATAGAAGTTCCACAGGAATATTTAGAGGCGATCGCAGCTAGCACCGACAAGTTTAGTGGTGCTGAGTTAGAAACCCTGGCATCAGAAGCAGCTCTACTGGCTTTCGATGAGGGAAGACCTCAGCAGGTTACACTGGCTGATTTAGAAAATTGCCAGCAAAACATTACCCCTTTAGCTGTTCAAGATGCTGCTGCTGTTGAGCGGATGCAGTCTTGGTCAAAGATTGCGCGACCAGCTTCCAGTCCTGTGCAGGTGTCTAAGAAAGGTCTTCGTACTTCTAGGTTCCGTACTAATTAGGTATTCCCAAATTAGTAATGATTTGAAGCTTTTGTCAAATGAACATCTGTTGTTGAGATATTCATTTGACATGGCAATAGACTACTTTGAATTAGGTCAAAAATATGGAAATTTACTTAATATTTGTAGATGCGGTTCAGAACAGTAACAAATTCTGGAGTGCAAAAGTTGAGCAAGGTAATCTAACTGTTGAGTGGGGTAGGGTAGGCTACAAATCTCAGCAAAAAGTTCACTCTTTTGGTAATAATCAACAAGCCGTTTCTAAATTTCATAATCTCGTGGCTGAGAAGAAAATGAAAGGCTATCGAGAAAGCCAACCTCAAATTGATAGTACTTCTGATTCTCTAGAAATCAAAAGAGCTATCCAATTACTGGAGATTTTGCGCCCTTATGTAGCACAAAGACAATTTGCCAATAGAAATTATCTAGAGACATTAAACCAATATTTAAAAATCGTTCCTACACCTTTAGGAATGAAAATAGACCCATCTCGAATATATCGCGATGTGGCAGATGTTGAACATCAACTATCACTGCTGAACTCTTTGTTGGAAACTGATTCTGTGCTGGCTGATAACACTACAGAAGAATCTACTAATAACAGCAAAATCATCAGTTTAAAAAGCATTGGAAAGAACTTTTGGAGGCATTTGTAGAACTTAATAATTCAGGAGAAAAGCCGGATACTCCGAAAGCTAAGATTAGAATAAAGGCTTACCTGAGAGCGGTTAAATGGGATATATCAGTAAACTTCCGTATGTCTCACAGAATAAAAGCATCTGATTCAAAACTTCACATCCTTTATTTTCTGCTATCGCAGTCACCTTTCTAACAATGACGCAACCATAAATAAATCCTCATGACTCAAACAGCACACAAACAAAGGTTAAAGCCTGCAAATCAGACAAAACCAACAAGTGCAGCTACTCCTAAAGCCGAAAATGAAGTATCAGCAAATATCCCAGAAATATCTACAGGTAAAAAGAAAAAACGTACATCTCTAGATGCTGATACTTCAACTGAGCCTATCTCAAATAAGCGTACTAATAAACGTTCTGCCAAATCAGAGTTAAACTCTCAACCACTTATAGAATCAGGAATGGGGGTAATCTGCTCACAAACTAAATTTCACGATGCACTCTCTCTAGTTAGTTGTGCTACCCCAGCTAAACCTACCCATCCAATTCTTGCTAATGCTCTAATCATTGCAGATATCGAAACACAACAGATACATTTAACTGTTACTGATTTAGCATTAACAATTCAGGCAAGTTTTGAAGCCCAGGTGTTGTTCAAGGGTGAAATTACTGTACCAGTGGAAATGCTATTTGAGATAGTTAAGCATTGCCCTAATGGTAATATTGCCCTCAGTAGTCAGACTCAGATTATACAACTTATTAATGAGGAGAAGCAAACAAAAATCTGCTCTCTCAGTTTATCTGATGCTGATGGAAAATATGAAATTAGAGGCATTAGTGCTGAAGAATTTCCACCTAGTTCTACAATTGATGCTACTCCCATTCCTCTGCCAACAACAGTTTTCAAAGATGGTTTGAAAGGTGTGATTTATGCTGTCAGCACTGATGAAAATAAATATATCTTGACCGGAGTTCATATCCAACTTACACAGGAGAAGTTAAAGTTTATTGGTACTGATGGGCATCGAGTTGCAACCACTGAACTTTCAACTCAAGGAATTGGTAGAAAACCCCGCAAACAAGTAGAATCTTCAGAGATACAATTTACTATTCCTGGTCGAGTCCTCAAGGAACTAGCGCGTAACTTGGATGATTCTGTCGAATTCATTAATTTGTTGTATGATGCCCAAAGTAATCGCTTGGGTTTTGCTTGGCAAGATATTATCCTCAGATGTCAATGTTTGGAAGGAACTTACCCTGACTGCGAACAGTTATTGGCAAGATTTAGCTTTGACCGAGAAGTAATCCTAGAAAAAGCATTCTTAGTCAAAGCATTAGAACGGTTAGCTGTGTTAACAGATAAAAAAGAGAAAGGTATTTACTTACAGTTTGATGGAAGTTTGCAGCAGTTACGATTATCAATTGAACGGGAGTTTGGCAAAGGCGATCAGGTTATTGCTGCTCATCTACCATCAGAAATGTCATTGAATATTCAGTTTAACCTCAAGTATTTAGTAGAAGCAGCCAAGGCAATTCCCAGTTCTGCTATCAAAATGCACTTGCAACAATCAGATCATCCTGCCATGTTGGTTCCTTATGGAGATAGACCAAATCCAGAACTGCAAATGGAAATGCGTCAATTCTTACTGCCACTGTACACTCTAAATGCTTAACTAAAGTAGGATTGGTTGCTGAAAATACAGCCAATTTCTGATACCAATTCTGTGTGAATATGCGCCAAAAAGATAATCGGTTTTGAGGAAAGTACCAAGCCTTATTTGACCGATTTATTTGGCGCAGCCTCATAAATAAACGGTATGACAACTACTTGCTTGGATTTTTATTTTCACGTCAACCAAGTGGCTTTCATACATCCCGCTTAATTTTTGTAAAGTGCTTTGGATAGGGTTGGTGTTCAATCCCTTTGATTTTCCGCTTCTGTAATTTGCAATTGTTGTACCACATCAAGCGTCAAACCAGTCACTTTCGCCACCATTTCTGGGGAAAGTCCTTCTTGGAGCATCTTAACAGCAATTTTCTGAGTAGTTTCCTGACTTCCTTCATCTTTGATTGATTGATAAGTTACTGACTCGCGCATAATATCTCTCCGTAGTAAACGCTGAATTTCCTCCTTTTCTAATACTAGCCCAGCCAGGATAAATGTAGATGCCGCAAGGTTACTTTGGGTTCTTTGGTCGCTAATATTATCTATCTGGGCTGCGACTTTCTGTAAGGTGTTGGTTTTATTACTAGTGTTACTTAAAACGGCAAATGGTAATAAGCCGGGAGTTTGCAAAAATATTTCCGTTGGTTGTTCCCACAAGCGAATTACTTGGAAACGGTGAAATGTTTCTTCCAGAGTAAATGTAGTTTGCTGAACCAGTTCTGAATCAGTCTTTTGTAAATAAACTACTACTTGATGCATTCGTTTGCCCGGAAAACGACGATATACCCGCAAACGGTAATCTGTCATCCGAAAGGGAATATTCTTGTCTGGTTGAGTTTGAAACTCAATATGTAGGACTATTTCTTCGGATTGCCGTAGGATGAGAGCATCGGCACGAATTGGTTCTATGGATAGTTCTTTGGGACTTAACTCTGTTAGGGCTATTGGTTCACCTAACAACCAAGTAGCGAAGTCGCTGGAAAAATTTTCTACAAGGAATTTACACAGATTATCGAACATTAAACAATTTTATCAAAAAATGCGAGAAATGAGAAAAGTGTATTTTAGAATCTAAAAATAGGAAATTCGGCAATGGATAAGCTAGAGCAATACCGCAATGCTATCAAGAAGATATTAACTGAGTATTACGAAACTACTAATACTCAAGTTATAAAAGATACGGGAGTTGAAGTAAGCGATCGCTTGGCTTTTGATGAAACAAGAGATCAATATCTTTGGTTTCGATTTGGCTGGGATGACAAAAAGCAGATACAGTATATTATCATCTATCTCTGCATTAAAAACGGCAAAGTTTGGGTGGAAGAAGATGCAACTAATTTATGTGTTATTGATGATTTGCTATCAGCCGGAATACCTCAAGCCGATATTGTTTTGGGTTTCCATCATCCCAGTAAACGAGGTTTAACAGAATTCGCTACTGCTTAAGGAGGCAGGTCAAAAAGATAAATTTAGCGTTTTATGCGCCAAGAATATGAATTCTAAAATGGCTATAGTTCGGTTGTAAATCCCATAAACTTCTCCACATGTTTCAGCTTTTAAATAATTAGACATACTCAATTTTTGGTATCGGTAAATCTTACTGAAATTGAGCAAATCAGCCTATTTTGGATTCAAAATTACATCCCCTTAACAGGGGTAAGGGCGACAAATTAAGGTTATTAAATCCTATGTCTACAGTCGCCCTACATCAAAAATATCGACCCCAGACAATAGCCGAATTAGTTGGACAGCCTTACATCAAAACTGCTCTGACTAATGCTGTCAAATACCTGCAAATTGCACCAGCTTATTTATTCACAGGTTCTAGAGGCACAGGTAAAACTTCAACTGCTCGGATATTTGCTAAATCCCTTAATTGCCTCAACACTAAAAAACCAACTGACCAACCTTGTGGTATTTGTCAATCCTGCCGTTCAATTGAAACCAGTAATAGCCTAGATGTCAGTGAAATTGATGCTGCTTCTAATAATGGTGTAGATGATGCCCGTGCTTTAATTGAGCGCAGTACCTTAGCACCTGTTGCAGGACGTTACCGAATTTTTATTCTCGATGAGTGCCATTGTCTAACTGGTAACGCCTTCAATGCCTTACTTAAGTGTATTGAAGAACCACCACCTTATGTTGTCTTCATTCTCTGCACAACAGAACTGCACAAGGTGTTACCTACCATTGTCAGCCGTTGTCAGGTGTTTAATTTCCGCACTTTGTCTGTTCAGGCAATTGTGCAGCACCTCAGTATTGTAGCAGATGCAGAATCTATCTCTATTGATGAGGAGGCACTGACAGCGATCGCACGCCTGGGCGATGGTGGATTGCGGGATGCACTGCAATTACTGGGTCAGGTGAGTCTTTTAGATGAAGATATCACTGCCAATCATGTCATGGAAATCGCTGGTGGTGTGACAGAAACAGAATTAATGTCAATTTTACAGGCAATTTCCACCAACAACACCTTTAACTTGCTGCAAGTAGCAAGAGTTTTAGTAGATTCTGGTAAAACGCCCAAATTGATTCTCTCTAATTTACTGCAAATATACCGAGATTTATTGATTATCAAGTCTGCACCCAAAGAGCAATCCCTGCTAACTGGTTGTGTTAGCTATGCTCAACTCAAGGTTTTAGCAAATCACTGGAATTTCGAGACGCTGAATTTGTCCCTAACAGAGTTACAAAAAGCAGAAAACTATCTTCGGTACACAGTAAATGCTGCTGTATGGCTAGAAGTTTGCTTACTGAACCTGATACCCAGTTTATTGCCTGTCAGTGCAACCAAGACGCTAACTGCCAAACCTGTCAATGACGGCAAGTTGCTACCGACAGTTGGATTATACACCACAAACAAGGTGACAGCTAAACCTGTAGATGACAAACTGTTACCAACAGTTGCAGCCCAGACTACTCACCTGGCTCAAATTTGGCTTTCTGTGATGGATATAGCTAAACCTAGTAATCAAAAGCTGTTGGCTCATGCAAATCTCGTTAAATTGCAAGGTGACAAGGCAATTTTAGAGGTTACACCAGCTTACTTGAATAAGTTTGAGAGTAGTAAAGAGGCGATGCCTACGGCGGGCTACGCCTACGCTAAAATGCTGCAACGAGCTACCCAAAGTCAACAACCAATGACTGTATTAATTAAAACTGCCAACAAGAGCAGTAACGGGAGGGTAAAAGCATGATTGTCTTGCTGACAGGTGACGACCAACACGCCATCCAGGAACCTGACTTTTCCCGTTAAGTCTCTCTAGCAAGCTTCCACCCTTCACAGAGGTCGTGTAATTTTAACCAACCTCGCCACAGTACCTGGATACCAATAGGGGTTTGATGTCGATGTTCCAAGTAACCCCCTAAACGAGCGATGTCTACGACGGGCTTCGCCTACGCTTCAACAGCCCAACTAACTGTTAACACCTTGGGTTGTTTGGGAGATTTAGCTTTCAAAACGCGGAGTTGAAGGGGATTAAGAATTTCAATTGCTGAAGCTAAAGGTTGGGTACGATGTAGATAAGTCAATTGCAACAGTTCCACAGCAATTACACTCAAGAAGCCGACTAAAGCTTTCATGCCATCGGCAGCAAGTCTGTATCGTTCCACTTGGCAACCTGATTTGAAAATTTTGTGATATTCTTCCACATGCCAACGGTAAGAATACCAACGTAAAATCGTAGAAGCCATCTGGATATCTGCGACAACTTCCGTGGTTAGTAACATCCACTTTACAGGCGTTTCACCCTCTGGACAATCAACTTCTGTGGCATAAACGGCATAAACGGCTAGAGGGTCACGGTTGTCAAAACGGTAGGGAGTACGGAGATTCACAGGACAAAATCGTACAGCTAGCTTGGTTTTGCGGGCAGAACGTTTACAAGTTTTAGCTAGTTCAATTTCCTGCTCAAAACTGATGGGTTGTGCTGACAACTTAGACCAGAGACGCTCGCTATCAGAATCTAAACTACGGTTATGAGCCGCACGAACTACGACTCCTGTGTGCTGAAGTTGACGAACTTTATCGAAAACTTCTGTGATATCACCTTCGCGATCAAAAGCATGAACCACTCGTGTGTGCTTGCTTACAAGCTTTTCTATTGTGGTGAGCGCTTCTACCCATCTATAAGATTCAATAGTTCAAAGGGACGGTTTCTTGATGCTTTTCGGGCTGCCGCTTGTCGTTTTTTCTTTTGTGTTGAGGTTTCATTTTCTGGTGGCTTCTGCTTTGGTTCTCGATTCCACAGTTTTTGCCACAACAGACCAAGGGACTGACCATTTATGACATTGCACGCTCATTCAATCTGCGATCGCCTAACTCACAGGTCGCAAAATTTTTCTCCCACCAATCCAGCATTGCTTGTCACCTTTAACACCAAATTGTAATTAATATACCCTATATACTGTGCTTTATCCACAATCCTTTCTGAGCAAGCCTTTCGAGACTTAACAGGAAAAGTCAGATCCATTGACAACGGAGGTGTAACAACATTTGCTGCATTTTCTTTCAACCAAAATTTACTATTTCCTTTCATTCTTAAATTGACAACTTGGCGAATTAAACTCTCAATAGCACCACTGCCAATGGGAAGTTTTTTTTCTAAAACTTGAGCATATTTCAAACGCCCTTCACGGTAGGCATGTAAAAGGTAATCTCGATGAGAAACCATTGTTTTACAACGCTCTCCAGTCGAATTTAAAATAAATTCATCCATCTGCCTCATTAAGCTCAGTGCATGACCTTTTTTTAATCTCACTCTTTTTTTCACTAATTGTGACTACATATGGTAGTATTAGAGTAACCAAAACATTTCCGACTGTTAATATTTGTCTTTTCCTAAAACCATGTCTATGAGTTTCGGGATGCCACCAACCTTGAGT
>NZ_JAIVFV010000125.1 GCF_020829445.1 Nostoc sp. CHAB 5836 | reverse complement strand
GGAAGGGAGTAGCGTTGCTTTAAATATTGAGCTAAGTAGAGAGCTTTTTCGTAGGGTGAATCCAAGCTTTTAGAAGACTTTGCGACTTTTTCTTGGTTGTAGTTAGCGAGGATTTCTTCGGTGCGTTGCCTAACTTTTTCGGCAATTTCGGGAGGAATTTGCAGATAATGTTTTTTAATATCTTGCGGATATTTAATCGAAGCTTTACCTAACAAAGTGCGATCGCGGTATGGTACTTCAGAAACTACTGTGTAGGTTAGTCCTTCTGATAATTCTACAGGCGATCGCAATCCGTCTTCCTGATCAACAGCGATCATTGGTGTGGGAAAGTAAATCTCTTTGGCATTAGCCATCGCTGGAATTAGGTTCGGCAAATCCGAGACCACTGTATAAGTTTGCACTACCTCTTGGTTTTTACCAGCGATCGCCGATGGGGGAAGAAAAATTTGGTAAGACCAAGGCGATCGCCTGATGGTTGCAACATCTTCATTCCGAGAAACTTCCCATCCCTTACCTGTATAACGGTCAAATCCTAATACTCGCCAAAAACCCTCAGCTTGCGATCGCACTCGCATCACAACTTTAGGTTTCATCTCACCGCGCAGGTTTTGGTTAATTTGGCTATTAAAACCATAATAAAAGTTATTATCTACTTTACCTGGTTGACCAGTTTGATTTTGTCCCGTACCACTGCCTTGATTATCACCTTTCCCTTGGCGGACATAACCGGGATTAATAATCCTACTTCCTGTGAAATTACCTTTTACTTGAATAGCAGAACTTACGGGAAAATTCCGTAACTGATAACCAGGGAATCTGGGTAAAACAGCAAAAATTGCCAGTCCCAGACCGACAATTAGCAAAAAATTTAGAATTAAAAATTTAAAATTGAGAGTTGAGGAATTCTTCTGATTGAATTTTCCCTTTTGAGTTTTTAATAGTTGTAAACCTAAGCGTGAGCGATAATCTAATACTAAAGTTGGCAGAGCGATCGCTAAAAATAACAGCAACACAGGTGCAAATGCTAAAGTCTGACTTAGGGTTGCTGCCACACCCAATAAAATTAATCCTATAACAATCGAATAGCCCAAATTTTTCCGGCGGGGTGTATCAAAGCTATGCAACACCTGGAGTTGGATTAATAACTCTGCCAAACTCAACCGCGTATCATTCAACTCTCCCGCTAATCGCCCAAAGAAAGCACCCAGTGCGATTAACATTCCGATGGCGATGCAGAATTGAACTGCAACGTTGCGATCGCGGCGACGATAGTAACTCCAAATCCCACCCAATACACTCAGAGGTAACGCCCAAAAACTGAATGAAGTTTCAGCAGCGATATCCGTCGCCCCAATTCCCAAAATAACCAACGCTAGCACCAGCACCCGCAAGGAAATTGAATCTTCCGCCTCTATCAAAGGCGATCGCTGCCGATTTTGCCGCCAGAAATTACCTACAGGGACACGCCAAAACCGATTGATCCTAGATAAGTTAAGCATTTCGAGTCTAAGTGAAAATTCCACGGAAACAATGCTGAGGACGAAACTGTTCGCCCTACTTTAAAGTATTCCCCTTAGAAGAAGCTTTCTTATCTCATCAGTCACAAGTTAAGGTAATTGCACTTTTGTCAAGAGTGCGCAGGAAAAGGGTTTAACAATTCAAAATTCAAAATTCAAAATTCAAAATTAAAGACATTTCATACGGGGATTTAAACCCCGACTGAGATGGGTGCTATAGGAATCATATTTGATTTCTGAAAAAATCTCAGTATTCTTGTAGGGTGTGTTACGGCTTCCGTAACGCACCATCCTTTATATTTTGGTGCGTTAGCCTACGGCATAACACACCCTACGTGTATTTCAAAAATCAAATACTAGTCCTATACATATAGATGTAGGGGTCTTAAACCCTTTAATTTACGATAAATCTAGCTTGGAATATTCAGACTATTTTAAGTACTTTAACTAATTAATGGCGTAAAAAACACAACTAGATAAAATCGTTGTGACAAATTGGTGGCTTGATAAAATACAGACGAGGCCAAATCAGCACAACACAACAAACTAACTCGTTCCCCAGGCTTTGCTAGTAACCGAGTGGACTGACGAGTACCCACAAAAAATCATTTATGGGGTAGAGGGTAAGTCTACTCCCACTGGTTAGTTGTAACCACGCCTTAAGTTTCGCAAATGATATAAGTAAGCACCCTGTTGCTAATAGTATCTAGATACTGAAAAAGCCCCAAGGCAACAGCTAGGCAATAGTCACCTTAAGATATTCAGCATTACATACTAGCGGTGGCAATTAAGGTTACACAGTGGGATTAATCACAAACAACAACGACTGTTCGTCTATTTCTGGAAACTCAACTTCTAGGGTATAAGTTGGGTTAAGTTGCTCGCAGCCTAACTCTACACTTAAGTATCCCGAAGTAGAAGATGTTGTCATTGCTAAAGTGCCACTTCCTTGCAGCGTCAAAGTTCCTTTAACAGGTAACTCAGCCTGAACAAGTAACTTCGTAAGTTTACCTAGAGACTGGTACTCTGCTCTGATGTTCAAAGCACCAACACTGGTTAACCATTGTCTTTCTACTACTGGACTGGTTGCTGAAAGTGGTAGAGTCAGATTTTCCAGCAGTTGTTTAGCTGCTAGCAACGACAAAGCCATCTGTTGACGCGGTTGTAAATCTGAGTAATCGCTCTGAATAGTGGGCATTGTCTCCAGAGTACTTGCAGACCGATAGGTGCTTCTTAGCACCAATCCAGCTATATCATTTAGTGCTTGAGGCTCGTTGGGGAAAAAGTTCTCCACCACCTGAACTAATTTTGCCCCCAGAGGCACTGAAGATGTCACTAAAGCCTGACACTGTTCTAGCAATTGCCGGAAAACTTTCTCCGGTAAGGGACGTGGCAGGTTAAGCTTCGACTGTTGTACCATCCATCCCCAGCTAGGAACTAGTGACCTTGACGGCTCATCAACAAAATCAGGATAGTCGGTTAATTGTGTTTCCCAGGGAAACAACGGTGGATGGTCTTGGACTTGGATTTGTAACCGACGCTTAAGGACGGCTTGGAAACGATCTTGCACAGTAGGAATTTCTCCCAGTTTAAAGGTCTGAGGCGTTCCTCCCAATTTTGGCTGACTGCTTTTTGAAGCAGTGGCTTCCTTGAGGAGGTTTTCCACCCCGTCATTTTCCTTACATTCTAGCGATCGCTCGTTACTTTTGACATTATCTGTCAATAAACAACAGAGACACTGGTGTTGTAAGGATTCTGAGTCACTATTCATGAGTAGATGCACCTGATCCGGACACTAATGAGTTACGAATTTCCCAAGCTTGCTCAAGAATCTTAAACCATCGTTTTTGAAGTTGTGCCATTGACAGCCCTAAAGTTTTTGCTATTTTTTCATCAGCTTGTCCTTGTTGCTTCAACTCTAGTAAAGACCGTTGCTTGTTGTCCAGCTGTGCTGTGTATACTTGCCATTGCTGGGGAGTTAAGCCCAAATTGGTGTGTAAAGAAGCTTCCAGCCACTCATGAACTAATTCCCAACGGTGCAACAAGGCAAACCGAATCAAATGATATTTAAAGCGCTGCTGTAAATAATCTCTCTGACGAGGGGTTAAACCTAAAATTGACTCAATTTCCTGTGCTGATAGATCCTGGAGGCGGAGGGAAAAGTAATCAGCGCAGTCAGATTGTTGTCGTTGTTCGAGATAATTCATTAATTCCGTAACAACAACGGAGCGCAAGGTGTCTTCTTCGGGTTCGGGTTCGGCTTGCGTGGCCATTGTGGAGCGCAATTGGTGAATTGCTGGTTCTTCCCAAGAACCATCGGCTTCATTATTGCTACCTTCTGCGGCTTGTTCTATATCTACGCTGGTTTCTGGGGGCTGCTGTTGAGAAAAAGTTTGCGCCCGGAGAATAATTAGCTGCTGCTGACGACCTGGTAAGGGAATGCGTCGCTTGCCGTAGCGCTCGGTAAATGCCATATACTCAGACAATTCCAAGAGCGTCTGAGGGCGATAAGTGGTACCGAGTTGATTTTCTCGCCGGAAAGCGTTCAATGCCTCTAGATAAAAGCTCTGGAGGAAATCTTCAATGATCGTCAGCCGCCCTTGATAGCTCAGTTGCCTCTGAGGGGGATTAATATATCGATAAACAATTGCACTCAGAGTACTGTGTAATTCGACCCTGCCCCGATTGGAACCCAACTGATAGTACCTGAGACACTGTTGCAGCCGATAGCGAGCCAGGGTCATCGCCGAGCTTTCTACGGTTCCAGAAGCTTGGATACGTTTGCTTTCCTGACAAATCCGGTAGACTTCGGTGGTAATACGTCTTGCTACGTCGTGGCAATTCTGTTCCGAAGCTTTGGTTGATTGCTGAAACTCCTTGCATAGGAGTTGAAAGATCACCTCCACGCCTGTAGAATTTTCTCCCAGAATAGTTGCAAATGGAATAGTTGCGGTTGCGGTTGCGGCTGAATTCATAGTCTCGGTTTTCAAAAGACCCTAACTTACTTAAATACAACCTGTAGGACTGTGGGTATTGGCTTGTTTGGTTTTACGTATAAGCTAAACGCAGACCAATCCTATATTGAGGATGTGGCTGATTTATTATTCCCAATTCTGATGGGATTGTTCACACTTGATAGATGTTATTGCCATTACCCAGGAGCCGTATACAAGTCATTATGGATTTAGAAGCACAAATTCAATTGCTGATCGACAATGCACCCCGCGATGGTATGACACCACATCTTGTTGCAGCAATTGCTCCTGCCCTTAGAGCGATCGCTCAAAAATTACGCTACTCCCAGTACTATGTTCTCCAAAATTCGGAGGCAAGCTGGGTTTTAACTACGTTGAGCAATCGTGCTAATCCAGGATTGGAAAAGCGTGTGATTTACGCTTTCCCTACCATACTGGATGTCTCTCTAATTTCCCCTGCTGGGCTTGACCCTCAAATGCTAGCTAAAATTACTCCTGTCACCCATATTTTGTTTCAATTGGTGGCATTGGAACCCGTAGATAGTATCGTTTTTTTGGAAACGCCGGGTCAGACCACTCATACCGTTGAAATTCGGCGAACTGATCTAGAAAAACTCATGCAACAACAGCTACGACAGCAGCGATCGCCTAAACAGATACCCCCTGATATTGCATAGAAAAAATTTGGATGTAGGGTTTTTTAGATACAATCCCACATCCAAATTTTTCAATCTCAAATTTATTTAAAAAAGTTTTCTAAATCAGGAAAAAATTTTTTTCTTTCCCTTACATCAGGCAACGGACTCAACTATCGGTGAAACCTAAAATTTCTAAAAAAACAGTTATCAGTGAACATTTTACAGTTTTAGTTTCCCACTAAACCAGAGTCCATACTGAAGAACTTCCAAATAAAAAGCCCCAAGTTTTACTTGGCAAATAAGTGGGTTGAATTAAATCTAAAACTGGTTTAGTGTGCGTTAAGACCTTAGCAGAACAGAGCATTTCAGGTTTTCGGTACGTTGCGGCTTCCGTAACACACTCTACAGCTGATTTAATAGAGGCGACTCAGTGTGTACTCAGCGATGTTAATCAATGCCTGGTGGGATTCTGAGGGTGGGAGAACTGCAAGATGTTCAATTGCTAACTTCGCATGATGAGCAGCTAACTCTCGCGCCTGCTGTATACCTTGACTATCTTGAATCAGTGCTAGTGCTTGCTCTAAATCCCCTTGTTGAGCAAATTCTCGTTCAATCAGCACTTCCAAAGATGGTTTTTGGGCTAAAGCAAATAAAACGGGTGCAGTCAGATTACCACTTTTGAGATCCGATCCCACTGGTTTACCCAAGGTATCTGTTGTACTAGTGAAATCTAGAATGTCATCAACAATTTGAAATGCTATACCAAAATGACGGCCGTAGCTATACATATGCTCAATAGTTTCTCGTGAGACTTCACTGAGCAACCCAGCAGCTTTAGAACTATTGGCGATTAACGAAGCTGTTTTGTAATAACTCTTCTGGAGGTAAGTTTCAATAGAGATACCACCATCAAAACGATTTAGTCCCTGCTGAATCTCCCCAGTAGCCAGATCCATAATGACTTCTGAGAGCAGTTTTACTACCTCCAAATTGTCCAAGTTTGCTAAATACCAGGAGGATTGGGCAAAGAGAAAATCTCCTGCTAAGATGGCAATGCGGTTCCCAAACAAACTATGAACGGTAGGAACGCCTCGCCGCACGTCTGATTCATCTACCACATCGTCATGTACCAAGCTTGCTGTGTGAATCATTTCTGTAATCTCAGCAAGGCGGCGGTGACGCGGCGTAATGTCTTGTTCTAACATTGTTGCCCGCGATATTAGCAGGACAATTGCTGGTCTGATACGCTTTCCCCCAGCTCCGAATAGATGTTCGGCTGCTGCAAACAGAATGGGGTGGCGATTTCCAACTAGCTGCTTGAGGTTATCTGCTAGTAGTCGCAGGTCTGCTTCCACAGGGGTAAACAGGGAGGTGGCTGGGGTCATGGATGGGCGGACTCTGACTTAGGTTACGAAAGTTTACATATCCTATACTCATTTTAAGATAACCCTGTGCCAGCGCAAAGTTTTCATCAGGTAATCCCATATTTCTGAGTCTATCAACGACAATTAAAGTGCTAGTGCATTTGTCAATAAGCAATTGTGCTTATTTATTGGAGTTTCAGGTTTTAATAACTTGAAACATAAATTAACAGTATCGCGGAATAAATATTGGTTTAAATTATGTTAATTAATTTACCAGTACACCTTTGACGCCACAGTTACTAAAAATTTTAAGCAATATTACTTATTGACAAAATAGACATAATTCCAATCTGTTATCACGGGGTAAGACTAAATTTATCCAAGACTCAAGTGTAGCTACTCAAAAAATTTGAAATTTGGCAGCCAAGTAAGCTCAAAATTCAGGGACGTTGTGTTACGCTAAAATGTAGGAATTTTAAATTGTTGACATACATATCCACATTCCAAAAGTAAGTCAGCTACTAGTTGATTTTACTGCCTGGATGATGTGAGTCTAAAATAATTAGTCGCAGTTTAGATTAAAGGAATTATTCCTTTGGTTTTTGCTACGATACGCGAAACTCCTGGTTTGGAGCTATGCGGTATCCCTATGGGAAGCCGCTAGACGTCTTTATTTGACGTTGAGCGCGGGCATTGCTCTGTTCACAGCCGTTTGAGCAAAAATAAAGCAGATCAAGTAGACCTCTGAGAATCGTAGTTTTAGATTGCTGTTTGGCAATCTAACTGCTGTGGGATCTATGGTCTGCCAAAAGACGGATTAGATAATTAATTCTTTGTCCGTAGAGAATTTATCTCTATAGGTAATTTTACCATAGGAAAACTACAGCCATCAAGAATGCTCTTGGTTGGCTGAGGTTCTACTAATTTATGGAATTTTATATTCGTTTACAAGGGTGCTAGTAGAACAATGATTTGCGGAAGTATACCTATGATGATTTTTATTTTAGCCTCTGGATATTTGTTCACAGTCTACCTGTTATTAGCACTGGCGAAGCGAACGGGTACAAAGACTGTTCCGAGAAGTTTCCCTTCCTCTGCTGAAGGAAAACGCCAGCAGGAGATATCAGTAAGGGCAAAGGTCACTCAAGTAGTTAATAGTCAATAGTCATTTGTCATTTGTCCTTTGTCCTTGGTCATTTGTTTTGATTTAAGGACTAAGGACAAATTAGTTTTATTGGAGTTGGGTAATAGGGGTATCAGTGAAGCAGACCTCTTCAACCAGTGGGGTATAGCCTAGCCATTGGACTCCAGACTGGGAGAACTGTTGTGGACAGCCGCTAACAGCGAAGCGAGTTGGCAATGGTAAGTGAGTATTTCTTAAACCTAGTAAGTCTAGCTCTTGGGCACAAGCTGCTACAACGTGAACAGCTGGATCGACTAACTGGACTTGAGGGGGGAGAAGCGATCGCAGTACTGGTGTAAGATACGGATAATGGGTACAGCCGTGAACTAAGGTGTCAATTTCTTGGTCTAATAAAGGCTGTAGGTAGGCTCGTGCTACTTCAGCAGTGTAGGGGTCATGAATGCGATTTTGCTCGATCAGTGGCACAAACTCTGGACATCCAACTTGCCAGACTTGGACATCAGGAGCAATTTCTAGTATAGCCTGCTTATAAGCATTACTCTTAGCTGTGGCTGGAGTGGCAATCACACCAATACGTCTTCCTTGCTGCACCGCAGCTTTTGCACCCGGTAGGATTACTCCTAAAATGGGTATGTTAAATTGTTGACGCACGGTTTCTAAAGCTAGTGCAGAACTGGTGTTGCAAGCCATAATCACCATTTTTACCCGTTGCTGTTGTAGCCAGGTAATAATTTCACGTGTAAATCGTAAAATTTCTGCTTGTGAACGAATTCCGTAAGGAAGTCGAGCTGTATCCCCAAAGTAAACAATTGATTCATTGGGGAGTTGCCGGTAGAGTTGTCGCAGTACTGTCAGTCCACCCACACCACTATCAAAGATGCCTATTGGGGCACGTTGGGGTTCTTGATCAGAAAAATCGTCAAAATTCCCTTCAAAGATGAAAGATGAATACACAGGCAGATATTAATTTAGGTTTTGGGATTTAAAATACAGAATTTACCAGACAATGGACAAATTTACTACTAAATTCCGCAAGCAAAAGAAGTTTAAATACCACCTTTTAATTAGTAATTTGTACTATATTACCTCTGCTTTAAGTATTTTAGGATGCCTTGAGCGATCGCCTCTGCCATCTGATTTTGATACTCTGGTGTTCCCAATCTGGGATTGTCTTCTCGACCACTCATATAACCTGTTTCTACTAAAATCGAGGGCATAGAGCTTTTTCTGAGGACGTAGAATCTGGCTTTGCGGGTTCCCCGGTCTTTGATTGTACTGATGTTTTGGAGGATGGTATTGCGAACTACTTCAGCTAAAGCATAACCACTGTCGTAATAATACACTTCTAAGCCATTAACATCAGGGCGATTATCAACAGAGTTAGCGTGAATGCTGACAAACAAAGTCGCATTCACTCGCTTGGCAATCTCTACTCTTCCCTGAAGTTCTACGAAAAAGTCAGCATCGCGCGTTAGCACCGCTTGTACACCATTTTGCTCTAAAATTGCTGCTACCCTTTTACCAATAGGGAGGATTACATCTTTTTCTAAAAGTCCCCCCAGACCAGGAGCGCCTGAATCTTTTCCACCATGTCCAGGGTCAATAACTACTACCAATTTCCCTCTAGGAACCGAGGGGCGCGGCCGTGGCTTGGAGATCGGACGGGGATTATCTGTGGGGTTTGGGAATTGAGCTTGGTTTGGCGATGGTAGGGGAGGTAAAGCAATTGGCGGTGTGATGCTGCTAGCAGAGCGTCGTAATTGTAAAGCTAAAAGCTGGCCGCCAACCTGGTTGAGTTCCCCAATTTGTACTCCGGCTGCTGGTTGAACCAAGACGGTGACAGTATTGAATTCTTGTGGTTGCAGGCGTACCCGCAGAATAGGGCTATTGGGATTAAAAGTAGGGCCTGTGACTTTGGGAGCTAACTTAGCATTGTTGATAGTAATGCGGAACAGACCAGAGGATCTATCCCAGGCGCCTGTAGCAGATAAAGTTTGGTCGGCTGTAATCAGCAGTTGTGTACCATTATTAGCCAATTGGACAGACTGAATGGTAGCAGTTGAGGTGTTAGTAGGTGGTATGGGGCGTGGACTGTTAGTTCCAGGCAATTGGGCGACGCCACGACTGGGTAAAATCACAAAACCACCAACACTGCTAGTGGTTGTTCGCCAATTGGGACTATTTTCATCCACCTGTAAAGTCAAGCGCACAACAGATGGGCTGGTTTGCAGTTGGCTGAACTGGATACGGCTGACACCATAGCGATTAATTGACAAATCTCGCTGCTCTAGATTTGGTGATAAAGTTGCGCCAGCAATGTCGATGTTAATTAATTTCTGATCGTTGCTACGGTTTACCTGAATCTGAGGATTGCCACCATTGGTGCGGATCAAAAAACCATCGCCTGTGACTTGTAACTTCTCAATTTCAGTAACTTTGGCGACAACCGTTCCGTTGTTAGGTGGATTGACAAAGCCGGTTGTCACCACATTGTAAATATTCCTTGGGGAGAATGTTGGTGTAGATGTTCTAGGTGAAGTTTGTGTCGCTATAGCTTGTTCTTGATGACCATCGGTATTTTTTGAGGGGACATTTTCAGCTTCTGGCGTAGGTAATTGCACAGTCCAGCGTTCACGAAGTGTCCCCGCAGGGGATTCGCCAGTTGCCCTGATAAATTGCACTCCTTTGGGGTCTAAAGTATAACCAGGAGTGATTTCAACCACTATGCGGGTTGTTTGTTCGTCAAACTGCCCAACACGGATAGAACGAATTGCACCGCCCAGCTGTTGGGTTAGCTGCGGACGCCCAAATATAGTTCCTGGTAAATCAATTACCAAACGAGTGGGGTTAAAAATTAATTGTGCTTGGGGTTGAACATTCCCTAAAGTATTAATTTCCAGCTTGTTTTGATTGGCATCAAAACGCCAAGATTCAAGTTTCCCGGCCATTGCCGGCGACGATAGCATGAAGATGGTTCCAATAGTACTGGATAGTAACCAGTGTAATTTCACAGTCCTTTCTCCTGATTCACATTCATGGGAGCTGTCAACATCTCAACATATTGGCAAATCCTCACACCATCACCGCAACACTTGAGTTTTGCATTGTTATTAAGACACAGCTAATGGCGTAAAATATAGCACGCTCCTCTGATTTTGCCATGCCATTATCCCAGATAAATTTGACTGCCAATTTTAGATTAAATGAAAGGGAACAGGGAAATAAGCCACCCACGAGGGGTGGGGTTTCAACCTACCTGACGATGATACGGATTTTTTTGCTTGACTTCGGGCGAAAGCGCGTAGCGGGACGTAAGTCCGGTTTTGAACCTTTATTTTTTACATAAAAGCCGATTTTGGGTTAATGCCGGACTAACGTCCTGCTACGCTCCATTATTGACAAATACAGGTCATTAACTATTTGTCAATAAGTAATAGTGCTTAAAATTTTGCCAAAATTTGAGGTCGGAAACACAAATTTTTAGCCACCGATGCCTAGGGTGGTCACTGAGCGACTTGCCTTGACTTGTACTGAGCCTGTCCTGAGCGTAGCCGAAGGGCGCAGCCGAAGTAGCGAAGTCGAAAGGAGCCGAAGTGCTGGCTACGCCTAGGCGTCAAATTCAAAAGCATCGTTCATTCTTACTCCAAAACCTTAGTACAAAACTTAATTAAATACTCTGAATAATCGATGGTTTACATCATAATTACTATTGACAAAACGAATTTTGCCTTAACTTGTCACGAATGGGGTTGTAAGTAGAGCGACGCAAATAAAGCTAACTGGCTAAGGCTGTCATTTGTCATTTGTCCTTCATCATTTATAAGGGTTTGAGGTGCATTTACGTTTCGTAATATAGGTTGTTTTATTCTTGCCGACTTACTTACTGTGTGTGGTAGTATATGGCCTTAGAGCTTATTTATAAAGTAAATATTAAGTAGGGTGTGTTACGGCTGTGTAGGAATTTGAGGGTTTGAGAAAGTCTAATTTAGCCGCAGGGCACCTGGAGATATGGTGCCGTACTCTCAGCTTGAACGCACCCGACAATTTAAGGTTTACTTTATAAATGCTCTGTTAACGAAAAGTTGTATTGTGCGGCTCATACAGTGTTGACTTATCTTCTCCTTAGATACTGAAGGATGCCACGAGCGATCGCCTCTGCCATTTGATTTTGGTAAGCTGAGGTTCTCAGCCTAGCCATATCCTCTCGTCCAGTCATATAACCCGTTTCCACGAGAATGGAGGGCATAGAAGTTTTTCTGAGGACATAAAACCTGGCTCGTCGTACTCCCCTGTCTTTGAGAGTACCAATACTTTGGAGAATACTGTTATGGACACTGCGAGCTAGACCCAAACCACTGTCGTAATAATATGTTTCTAAGCCACTGATCTCCGAACGACCCGGGCCGACTGCATTAGCGTGGATGCTAACAAACACATCAGCATTAGCTCGTTCTGCTAATTGCACCCGTCCCGGAAGGGTAACAAAATAGTCAGAATCCCTCGTCATAACTACTTGTACGCCATTTTGCTGTAAAATTTGAGCAAGTCTTTTACCAATAGGCAAAATAACATCCTTTTCGCGTGCCCCCCCAATGCCCACTGCCCCTGAGTCTTTACCCCCATGTCCGGGGTCAATAATGACTACCACTCGCCCATTGGTAACTCGGCGCTGTGGTTGTGTTAGGGGCTGGGGATTGAGATTGTTTGGGTCTGGGAATGGCCCTCGGTTTGGCGGTGGTAGCCCAGGTAAGGCAAAAGGTGGTCTTCCGGGGAGGGCGACAATTCGCCGAGAGCCTTGGATTGGTAAAGCCAAAAGCTGGTCGCCGATTTGCCTGGGTTGCCCAAGTTGCACTCCGCCTGCTGGTTGAACTAAGACAACGACAGTGTTGGGTTCTTGCGATTGCAGGCGTACCCGGAGAATGGGGCTATTGGGAGCAAAAGTCGGGCCTGTAACTCTGGAAGCTAACTTGGCATTGGGAATTGTGACGCGGAACAGACCAGAAGTTCTATCCCAGGCTGCTGTAGCAGATACAGTTTGGTCGCTTCTAATTAGCAGTTGTGTGCCATTATCAGCCAGTTGCACAGACTCAATTGTTGCTGGGGAGTTGTTATCAGATGGTCTGCTGGGAAAGGAAGTGGGTTCTGACTGATTGTCGGAATTATTACTTCCAGGTAATCTGACAACACGACTAGGTAAAACTACCAAACCACCGCTGTTGCTATTAGTTACTCGCCAATCTGGGCTATTTTTATCTACCCGCAAAGTCAGGCGAACGCCAGGAGGTTGGGTTTGCAATGAAGTGAATTCGACGCGGCTAATACCATATTTGTTAACGGGTATATTATTTTGCTGAGTCAGACGTGGTGATAAAGATGCGCCAGAGATATCCACAAAGATCGTAGCGCGATCGCGGCTGCGAATTACCCGAATCGGAGGATCACCACCACTGGTACGAATGAACAACCCATCACCTGTTACTTGTAAGTTCTCAATTTGAGTCGCCCCTCGTGTACTAGTGACAACCCTGGAAATATTAGGTTGAGGCTCAGAATCTGGGGTAACTACACTGTAAGCACTTCTGGGAGACGATACTACTTTATCGACTTCTGGTCTAGGTAATTGCACCGTCCAGCGATCGCCAGTTGTACCAACAAATTGGACTCGTTTGGGGTCTAAAGTATAACCAGGAGTCAGTTCGACAACTATCCGTGTTGTTTCTGTATCAAACTGCCCAACACGGATCGAGCGAATTCCACCACCGATCTGTTGTGTTAGCTGCGGACGACCAAATGTAGTTCCTGGCAAATCAATTACTAGCCGAGTTGGATTGAAAATTAGTTGTGCCTGGGGTTGAACTGTTCCCACAGTATTAATTTCCAGCCTGTTTTGATTGGCATCAAAGCGCCAAGATTCAAGTCTCGCTGCCATTGCTGGCGACGATAGCATGAAGATAGTTCCAATAGTGCTGGGTAGTAACCAGTGTAATTTCACAGTCCTTTCTCCTAATTCAGGTTCATGGGAGCCATCAATATCTCAACTCATTGGTAAATCGTCACACCGTAACCACCTAAACTTGACCTTTGATGCCTTTTTTGATTTTTAAGCTGCTATTAAGACATACTTAAAATTCAGTTATTCAGGTTTAATATTCAGTGTAAATCCCCATGCGAAACCTTCCACCTGTAAAGGTGGGGGACTCTGACTCCCAACTAAGCTAGAAAACTGATAATTGATAGCTGTTCACTAATAAATGTTTGTTTCTTGTTGCCATTGATGCACTGAGTAAATAATTCCCATTACTGTCAGATGATCTAGCAAGATTTATGGGTGTTACTCCCCAATTATCTAGAAAATATTCAGATAAAGGCTTACAAGCCGAGGGAAACTGGAAATAAGTAACATTTTCAATGCTGGTAGAAATTATAAACAGACGATTATTCTACAATCACACGGGACGGAGATTTGGTAAGAGAAGTTTCCACTGTATGATTGGGAGATGGGGGGGATGAGGGGGATGTGGTTCGACTTCGCTCACCAACCGGGGGATGAGGGGGATGGGGGAGAATTATTGAACAAGTTTCTTCCTATTCCCCATTCCCCATTTCTAAAGATTAACGATCGCCAGAATCTGGGGTTACTTCCAAATTGCTACTGTCATTTGATGCTGGCACTCTCGATTGAGGTGGTTCTATTACTAACGAAGTACCAGAGGAACCGTCTAAAATTAGTTGCTCTAAGCCTCCGTCCACAGTTTTTGGATCTGGAAATACAAATCGTAATAAGGGAGGAGCTAAAAAGGTTGTTAAGATAACCATCATGATAATTGCTGCCCCTAATGGTTTTGACAAAGCGCCACTAGCAGCGCCGACACCAGCAAACACTAATCCAACTTCGCCTCTGGGAATCATCCCTACACCGATGGCTAAACGGTTGATTCCCGGTTGACCAAACACGCTTAAGCCTGTGATCACTTTACCGAGAATGGCTACTGTAATCAGGAAAGTTGCCATTATTAAACCTTCACGATTGTCGGGAATTGCTGGGTTTAAAACTCCCAAATCGGTTTTTGCGCCAACAGTCACAAAGAAAATTGGCACTAACATATCGGCAATGGGACAGACTTGCTTTTGTAGTTCTTTGCGTTTTTCTGTCTCTTCTAAGACTAAACCCGCCGCAAAAGCTCCTAAAATTGCTTCTAAGTGGATGACGGCCGCAAGGTATGCCATTGCAAAGGCGAAGATGAATGCTGGTATTACCAGTCCACCGCGTGTTTTGAGTCTATCAGCGATCGCTACAAAGGACTTATTGAAAACATTGCCTAGTAGGATTGCTCCCAAAATAAAACCAGTGGCGCTGATAATCAAATAAATAACTTTGCTGACATCCACTACGCCATCTTTAGCTAGGCTGGCAACTACTGCTAAAACGATGATTCCTAGTACGTCGTCAATTACGGCAGCACCCAAAATAATCTGCCCTTCTTTAGAATTGAGTCGCCCCAATTCTGACAGCACTTTGGAAGTAATACCAATACTAGTGGCAGTCAAAGCCGCCCCTGCAAAAATTGCCGGTACAGCACCAATACCAAACAAAGTCATTAGTCCCGCAGTCCCAGCAGCAAAGGGTACTGCTACCCCCACTATTGCTACAACTGTGGCTTGGATACCAACTGCCATTAAGTCTTTTAAGTTCGACTCCAAACCGATTTCAAACAGCAGGATGATCACACCCAATTCTGCCAAAACGGAAACGACCTCAGACTGCGCTGCAAATACTGCTGGAGTGGCTTCCGGTGTTAAACCAGCAGTGGTTTGAAGGAAGGACATGATCAAAGAGTTAGAACTGTCTGTGCCACCTTCTGGAAACACTAAAAGCTGAAAAACAGAGATGCCCACGATCACACCACCAACAAGTTCGCCTAACACAGGCGGTAAACCCACTTGGTTTGATAACTCTCCACCAACTTTGCTGGCGAGATAAATGACTACTAAGCTTAGTAGCACTGCTGCTACTACCATTGAACTGTCTGCGGCTTCTGTTGCGCTGGCCAGCAGAGGAAAAGAGAAGCTGATTGGATCTAACAAATGCATGGGTTCTCTGAAAATTCTTCTCTTTGATTCTGACGCGTTTCTGAAAAACATCCTATGGAAATGCGATTGGCAGCTTGTATAGCTTAAATTGTGCCATTTGTCAACTCAATCAACTGCTGCCAAGTAAGAATAATTTTCCGGTTCAGTTTTCAGCAGCCAATAGGCCACAACAAAATTAGGACTTACGCAAGTGTCACAAAAAATAAAAGCTTTTAGTTTGTAGTCAGGGCTTCAGCCCCAATACTGCGTAGGTTTTGGCAAAAAAATAAAAAATGTGTAGGTTGGGGAGCCACTGCGCCCTTGCGGTTAAGAGACTTGTTCGCTTTTAGCGTTCCCGCAGGGTAGCATGTGGCGTTTGAGGAACGAAACCCAACCGAAGAGCGTGGTTTGTTGGGTTTCGCATTGCGCTCAACCCAACCTACAAATATTAAAAACCTACAACTTTATAAGCAATACTTATAAAGTAACTCTTTTAGGGTTATGATGGGACTAACTTAAAACGAGATACTTGATAGGTAATGCTTATGGAATCACTCTTAATGCGAGTTACTTATGGTAAAGAGTTTCCCGAATTGGGCAAGCGCATAAAAGATCACCGTCAGGCATCAAGTAAGTCTCTTACTCAGCTAGCAGCTGAAGCAGGGATAAGCGTTCCTCACTGGAATCGTATTGAAAACGAAAAAGTTCAAGATTTGCCGCTAGAGACTTTGCGAGGGATTGAAAAAGCCCTAGATGTTGATTTGGGCGTGAAATTTGACGGCTAATTAATTAACTAAAATCTCTCTTCACCCTTCTGCCATCTGCCCTCAGCATAGCTGCTTTTCCTATGCGTCTAGCCTATCAGTACCGTCTACGACCAACAAAGGAACAGATAGCCACCTTTGAAAGCTGGCTAGAACTGTGTCGCCGTCAATATAATTACAGGTTGGCAGAACGGTTTAACTGGTACGAGCAAAACCGTTGTGATGTTGACCGATGCTCTATTATTTCTTGCGGTATCGCACCGCTAAAAGACCGCCCTGACTACTACAGTCAAAAACGCGATTTAACCAACACTAAAGCTTTATTTCCAGAATACAAAGATATCCCCTCCCACACGCTACAAGACGTAATCGCACGAGTTGAAAAGACATTTGACAGATGGTTAAAGGGAGATAGCAATGGTAAGCGTTCTGGTCGTCCACGTTTTAAAGGCAAAGGACGTTACCGAACACTTGCCTTTCCCGACCCCATCAAGCCAGAACACATACAGGGTAAATTCATCCAGTTACCCAAAATCGGCAAGGTGAAGATGATTTTGCACCGTCCTATTCCTGACGGTTTCAAAATCAAAACCGCCGCGATTACCCACAAGGCTGACGGTTGGTATATCAGCCTTAGTCTTGAAGATGTGACTGTGGCTAGCACTAAAACTGATGTCATCCCCACACTAAACAACACTGTAGGCGTTGACATGGGGTTGAAATCATTCTTGGTAACGAGTAATAACCAAGAAGTAGAAATTCCCCAGCATTACCGCAAAGCCGAGAAGCGATTAAAACGGCTACAGCGTCAGTTATCAGGTAAAAAGAAGGGGTCAAATCGTCGTAAGAAAGCTATTAAACGTGTTGCAAAATCTCATTTAAAAGTTGCCAATCAGCGCAAAGATTTTCATTATAAAACTGCAAGATGGCTATTAAATCAATCCCAAGTTGTTGCACATGAAAACTTAAATATCAAGGGACTGGCAAAATCAATGCTTGCCAAGTCCGTAACTGATGCTGGATGGGGTCAATTTCTACAAATTCTAAATATCAAGGCTGCAAGTGCTGGGTGTTTGGTAGTAGGAGTGAACCCCAACGGTACTAGTCTTGAATGTTCTGATTGTGGCGCGACAGTTTCAAAAACATTGGCCGATAGATGGCACACCTGCCAGTGTGGTGCTAGTTACGACCGTGACCACAACGCAGCGCGAAATATAAAACATAGGGCGGCGGGGCATCCCGTCCTTTTAAAAGCTAGGGAAATGTCCAACCCCTTGGGGGGAGTCACCTAGAAGCCCCCGCCGTCCTCTTATGACGGCGCGGGGAGTATGTCACTTTCCAAAAATGTAACCATTTTGGCTTTTGACGATCGCAGTGTCAAAGTAAGAACATATAAATCGGATCTAGTATCTAGTGATCGCCCTTGAGTTGTCAAAGACTTGTGGTGGCTGTTGACTCTCAACGACCACCAAAAGATTGTTATATACGCTACTAAAAACATCTGTGGATACTTTGAGGAGTGGAAATTTTATGACTAGAACCACTTTACCCGGTTCTCAGTTTCTCAGTGGAAACTTGTGGAAAATACTGCCTTTAGCGCTGCTGGTATGTGCAACTTTTGTACTACCTGCCTTGGCACAAGAAAAAGATAAATTGTGGCGAACCCTAACTGTCAGTGGTCGCGGAGTGGAAACAATTCCGACAACCCTGGCGCAAGTCAGTTTAGGAGTGGAGATTCAGGGGAAAACAGCACAGGAGGTACAGCAAGAAGTTGCCCAGAGGTCTTCTGCTGTGGTTGCGTTTCTCAAAAGCAAAAATGTTGAAAAATTACAAACTACTGGTATTCGGCTCAACCCAGTTTACAGCTACACTAATAATGTGCAGCGAATCACAGGCTATGCTGCCAATAATACTGTGAGTTTTAGTATTCCGACTGCGCAAGCTGGGATATTATTAGACGATGCTGTCAAAGCAGGTGCGACACAAATTAACGGCATTAGTTTTGTTGCCAATGATGAAGCGATCGCCTTAGCGCAAAAACAAGCATTAAAAGAAGCCACTCAAGATGCCCAGCAGCAAGCTGATGCTGTTTTCAGTGCCTTGGGTTTTAAATCCAAAGAAGTAGTGAGTATTCAAGTTAATAATGCCAGTGCGCCTCCACCACCCATGTTTTTACGTGCTGAGGCTTCAAAGTTAGCTGATGCTTCCACCCCTGTAATTGGCGGTGAACAGCAGGTAGAAGCGTCGGTAACGCTGCAAATTAGTTATTAGTCATTTGTCCTTTGTCATTTGTCATTTGTCATTTGTCATTTGTCATTTGTCATTTGTGAGGGCAAAGGACTAACAATTAAAAATGTTCTGAGGACATATCTCCTGAACCGCCCTCTCCATCGCGCTTAGAGCCTAATAAATCTAGTTGATCTACTCTAATAATTGGTGTAGAACGGTTTGCTCCTGTTTGGCGATCGCTCCATGTATCAAACTTTAAAGAACCTTTTATACCTATCAGGCTTCCCTTACGCACGTAATTACCTGCTACTTCAGCCGTCTTATCCCATAATTCCAGTGTGAACCAGTCAGGTTCATCGCTATTGCGCGATCGCCTTTTTACCGCTAGTGTCAATCTACACTTAACACTACCAGATTCAAAATATTTTATATCTGGGTCGCCGCCTACACGACCAACAAGGGTGACAATATTGATACTCATGTGCCTGACTTCTTAGTACATACGTACTGAATACTTGAGACTTTCATCATAGCGAATTGTGAAACTATTGAAAATAATGTGATAAACAGTTAACAATATAGTTGAATTGAAAACTTATACAGACTACTTCGAGAAACACATAAAAGTATACGCTGATACTAAGCACCTTGGTGCGAAAAAACTTAAGTATGTTACGAAACGTAAATAAGCTTAAAACCCTTACTAATGACAAGTGACGAATGACAGCCTTAGCCAGTTAACTTTAATTGCGCCGACCTACTTAACCTAACCAGAGAGTATTAAAAAATAGAGTAATAAGACATATGGTTCAGTGGTTTGTCTCTCGACACCTAGGTTTTTTAAGTGGTTGATTACCTTTCCACTATTATTTAGTATAGTGCATTAGTACACTAATTAATTGAAAGCCGTCCTTTATGACGGGGCTTTAAACCCAATTTCTCGGTAAATATTCCTGGGAATCCGATAAAAATATAGTCTAATTTACTCAACTCAGGATATAAACGTAATCGAATTTGGCACAATTAACTCTTAACCGTTGTAGTCAAAAAGTATCGCAGATAGGGGGCGTAGAGAGGCGTGGGTATTTTTAGGAACTTTCGCACATCATGGGATATGGGTATCGACCTCGGTACTGCTAACACCCTCGTTTATGTATCTGGTAAAGGGATTGTACTGCAAGAGCCTTCTGTCGTGGCGATCGATGTCAACGAAAAGGTAGCACTGGCAGTAGGAGAAGAAGCCAAAAAAATGCTCGGTCGCACACCTGGAAATGTGATTGCCCTCCGCCCTTTGCGAGATGGTGTAATTGCTGACTTCGATATCGCCGAGCTAATGTTGAAAAGCTTTATTGCGCGTGTAAATGAAGGCAGGTCTTTGATTTTACCCCGGATTGTCATTGGTATTCCCAGTGGTGTCACAGGAGTAGAAAGGCGAGCTGTGATGGATGCAGCTCACCAAGCAGGAGCAAGAAAAGTCTATTTAATTGATGAACCTGTAGCTGCGGCCATTGGTGCAGGACTACCTGTTGCTGAACCCACTGGCAACATGATCATCGATATTGGTGGTGGTACAACAGAAGTTGCGGTGCTGAGTCTCCAAGGTACGGTAATCAGCGAATCAGTACGCATTGCTGGCGATGAACTGACTGAAGCGATCATTCAGTATATTAAGAAAGTTCATAACTTAGTCATTGGTGAACGTACTGCCGAGGACATCAAAATTCGGCTTGGTTCTGCCTATCCCACAAATGATGATCATGAGGCGATGATGGAAGTCCGAGGTTTACACCTGCTTTCTGGTCTACCGCGAACTGTAACAATCAAAGCCCCAGAAATCCGTGAAAGTATGTTGGAGCCGCTATCAGTAATTATAGAAGCTGTGAAGCGGACACTGGAACGGACACCGCCAGAACTGGCGGCAGACATTATTGACAGAGGTATTATGTTAGCTGGCGGTGGTGCTTTGCTCAAAGGCATAGATACCCTGATTAGCCATGAAACGGGGATTATTACCCACATTGCGGCCGATCCTTTGAGTTGCGTTGTGCTGGGAACAGGTCGTGTGTTAGAAAACTTTAAACAGTTGGAACGAGTTGTCACTGAAAGTTCCCGCAATATGTAACGCGGTGTGCAA
>NZ_JAIVFV010000124.1 GCF_020829445.1 Nostoc sp. CHAB 5836 | reverse complement strand
ACTGTTGGGCCGCATCTTCTACAGCTTGATCTACAGTCTTTTCACCTAACATTGCTGCTTGCAAGTTTTCGTAAACTGCCTTTTGTAGTTTGTTAAAATCCTTCAAAGTCGGGGTTAATATTTCTGCCTTTGGTAGTTCTTTAGCACTCATAACTCGCGCTTTTTCTATTGTTGAAGCATTGGCTGGAACATCTTTAAAATAAGGATCAGACAATGCTTTGATTGTAGAAGGTAAAACATTTGCAGCTTTAGCAAAGGCTAACTGATTTTCGTCATTGGTGACAAATAAAGCAAACTTCAAAGCCTCGTCTGGTTGTTTGCTTTCGCGGGGAATAACTATGTTCATCACTGCGACATTTTTCTTACCTGTGTCACCAGTGAGTTGAGGTGCTATTCCCGAAGCTTGAGCAATTTTTGGGGCATTATTAGCGATCGTTTTCAGAAACTCTGGCCCCGAAGCTAGAAACACAGTCTCTCCAGATTGGTATAAATCGATCGCGTGGCGATGTCCTTGAGTTAAAGCTTCTTTCGGAAGCAACCCTTTTTTATACAAGTCTACCCAATACTGAAACGCTGCTTTACCTAGTGCTGAATTAAACGCCGCTTTACCATCAGCATCTATTAAGGTGACTCCCATTTGCACGAAAGATTCCAGCACTTCTCCGGAATCTTGCGGCACAAAAGTCACAAAAAAGGCATATTTCCCAGTCTTATCTTTAATTTGTTGCGCTACTTGTGCTAATTCTGCGTAGGTTGCAGGTGGGTTATTGATACCTGCCTGTTTTAATAAATCAGTGTTATAAATGGTTAGCCGTGTGGTGAGATACCAGGGAATCCCAAAACTCTTGCCATTAAGGGTGCTAGATTCCCAGATATTCGGTAGATAGGAGGAACGTACATCCTTTGGGACTTTCGCATCTAAATCTAACCAGGCATTTCGTCCGGCAAGTTGGGAAGCGAAACCCGGATTTAAGTTAACTACATCAGGTGGCGTTTTTGCGGAGACAGCTGTTAATATTTTGTTCTCCATTGCTGCCCAAGGGATATCAACCCAGTTAATCTTTATACCTGGATTTTGCGATTCAAAACTCGCAATTAGGGTTTTGAAGTAGTCGGTAAATTGAGGTTGGAGTTGCATTGTCCAAAACTCAACAGTTGCCGCTCCTGAAGTAGCTTGCTTTGTAGTTGTACCAACATTACCTGTGCTGCAACTTACAATCCAACTGGTTAATAAGCCAAGCAGTACTAAAGGAACAAGTTGTTTAAATTTTCGTAATTGAATCATTTTACCAGTATTTTTACGCTTGATCAGTGTGGAAAGCTTAGACAAAATTGTCGAGATTATAGGCTAAATAAATTACCTAGTACCAAGTCCATTTCTTAGTATCATTTAAATTTTCAATTTAGCAGTCCATCGGGCACAACAGTGGTAAAAAACTTCAAGAGTCTGTTTGGCAAATCGAAAAAAGGGGTCGGCATTGAACTTGCTCCTGAACGAATAAATGTAGTACAGCTACGCAAGCAGGGTCAAGGCTTGAAACTAGAAACCTTTACATCAGTACCAGTTCCAGAAGGTATTGTTACTGATGGTCAAATCACTGACTCTCCAGCAATGGCGGAACTAATCCAGCAGGCGCTAGCTGAGAGCAAAATTAAAACTTCTCGTGTTGCTACTGGTGTACCAGGGCGAGATTCCATCGTTCGGATCATACCAGTGCCAGCAGAGTTAGATGATAAAGAACTGCGAGAAATGGTGCTGAACCATGAAGCAGGTTTGTATTTACCCTATCCTCGTGAAGAGGCTGATGTCGATTATCAGAAACTTGGATACTTTGTAGATGAAGATGGCATTGAAAAAGTACACGTACTCTTAGTTGCCACCCGTAAGGAGATAACCGACACCTATATCAGGACTTTCGAGCAAGCAGGATTACAAATTAATGTTTTAGAAATTAACAGTTTTGCTCTGATTCGGACTATTCGCGAACAACTGCGTCAATTTGGGCCGCAAGAAGCAGCAGTACTAGTTGATATTGAGTTCGATAGTACAGAAATTGCCATCATCGTTAACGGAGTGCCGCAATTTTCCCGTACAGTCCCAATCGGCACTTATCAAATGCAAACTGCTTTAGCAAAGGTAATGAGCTTACCCACATCACGAGATATGGAACTGTTACACGGAATGATCATTCCCCAAACTTCTCTAGACGACGGAAAAACCGGCGTTACTGAACTCGATCCTGGTATAGCTGCCATATTGAGAGTATTGGGAGAACTAACAGATGAACTGCGCCGTTCCATCGATTTTTACCTCAATCAAAGTGAAAATTTGGAGGTAGCGCAGATTTTATTAGCTGGGCCAGGAGGTGGACTCCAACAGCTTGATGAATTTTTTACCCAACGATTGGGCTTGCCAACTATCCAAATAGATCCAATCGGGTCTTTGTCTTTGGAAGTTGACACTGATAAATATCCACAGGTACAACGCTCTGGCTTGGCGATCGTACTTGGTCTAGGAATGCGGGAGGTGTAATAAAATGTATAGCCTAGATGTTAACTTTCTTAAAGACCGCCCAGAATACCAAAAAAAGCCTGAGAGAAAGAGAGGAATAGCCTTAAACCTGCCTACGGGAAATTTGACACCACTGTATTTGGGAGTTGCACTAGGTGTAGGTCTTCCAGTTTTATTGGGAGTTGCTTGGTGGTTGTTGCAAGGGAAGATTGTTGAATTAGAGGGAACATTAGCACAACTAGAGCAAGAAAACAAGAGATTAGATACAGAAATTGGAAATCTTAACAAAATCAAAGCCGAGACGATCGCAATTAAAGGCGAAACCCAAGCTTTAGTAACTGTATTTGATCAGATTCGTCCTTGGTCAGCAATGCTGCAAGATTTGCGCGATCGCATTCCCGCAGCAGTGCAAATTAAGAGCATCAAGCAAATTCCACCCATTGCGCCACAACCAGGTCAGCCAGCAAACAATCCCGCCGGGGGATTAGAAATTAACGGCTTGGCTCGTTCTTTTAACGATGTCAATGATTTCTTATTGAGTTTAAAACAGTCTCAGTTTTTGAAGCCCACAGAAAGCAGAATTCTGACGGCGACGTTAGTAGATGCTCCCTTAACTCCAGGTGTGGGTCAACTTACTAAGGGTGTCATAATTAAGCCACCACAAGTAGTTGAATACACTATTCAATCGAGCATGAGCGATGTTCCAGCTTCAGAATTAATCCGGGAGTTAGAAAAAAAAGGCACAGTGGGGTTAGTGACTCGAATTCGTAGTATGCAACAAACAGGAGTCATTCCAAAATGACGCTGAGTGATGATTTAAATTTTGGCGAACAGGGGGGGGGATTCGAGCAGGCAACGCCAGCGTCTCCCGTGATATTTGGTATTACCTTCACACCAAAAATTATTGGGATATTAGTGGGGGTAATTGGTTTAGCGGGAGCAGTTTATGTATTGTTAAACTTGGTGATGCCTGCTTGGGAAAGCTATCAGCAGCAGCAAACAAAAGCTTCCGAACTGCAAGGGCAAATTGACCAAAAAAAAGCCAATGTCAAACAGATTGATCAAGTCAAAGACGAACTAGCACAGGCAAAACAGCAAAAAGTTCAGGTTTTAGGTTTATTTGCTAACGAAAAAACCTTAGATACATTGCTGTTGGATGTGAACCGTTTAATTGAGTCTGGCAATACTCCAACTTCTATTAATGCAGTGAGAGCCAAACTGAAGAAATTTGTGCCAGTTTCCCAAAAACCAGAACCAGTTATCGATGGAACTCTAGGGCTAAAGGTTGACGGGAAGCTGCAACGCAGCAGTATCAATGCCGAAATTACAGGAACTTATCAACAAACACAATCGATAATTCGTAACATTGAGCGTTTACAGCCATTGTTAATAGTTAAAGATTATCAATCAACTTTGGCTCCTGTAGAGTCAAGGTCCCCATTAGATAAAACGCCGATGCAGGTTGGGCCAGCAGCGATTAATACATCATTCCAATTACAGGTGTTGATGCCACTTAGTCCAGAAGAAATAGCGGCGGCGGCAGCTTTAGCTGCGGCGAAAAAGTAGTCAACTTAGAGCCAGGGCGAATAACCAGCGAATAGAATTCGCGGCTACACAGGCAAAGTCCGCCTTCGCGGACTAAGGAGAAATTGAGGGTTTTGTCTGTGTAGACGCGGTTTTTAACCGCCCTTTTATAGCCAGGGTGAATGGAATTCGCGGCTACACAAACGAAGTCCGCCTCCGCGGACTAAGGAAAATGAGGGTTTGAAACCCACGGAGGTGGGTTTTGTCTGTGTAGACGCGGTTTCTAACCGCCCTTTTATAGCCAGGGGGCGAATGGAATTCGCGGCTACACAAACGAAGTCCGCCTCCGCGGACTAAGGAAAAATTGAGCGTTTGAAACTCAAAATTGTTTGTAAACAAGGTTTTATTAGGTGAGGAATGAACTGTGAAACAGCTTCACGGTAATAGTTTTATTTTAGGTACTGCCGCTTTTGTGTTTTTGGCAGCTCAACCAGTTTGGGCACAAATTAGTCAAATTACTAATGTCCAGTTAAATCCAGTTAATGGTGGAATTAGTGTTGCTTTGAAAACTTCTTCTGGGTCGCGCCCCCAAATTTTCACTACAAAAAGAGGCAAGGCTTTAGTCGCAGATATTATTAATGCTCAATTACGATTACCACAAGGTAATAGCTTTCGTCAAGATAGCCCAGCACCAGGAATTGCATCTGTTGAGGTTAATCAGCTTGATGCTAATAGCGTCCGGGTGACGGTAACTGGTAGCAATAACGTACCTAGCAGTCAACCTGTGGTGCGATCGCCAAATGGAATTACACTCAGCTTTAGCCCATCGGCGGGTACTACAGCATCAGCACCAACGCCAACAGCGCCAACATCCACAGCACCGCCTATTACGGCTCCAGTCCAACCGGGTCAAAAGCCGAGTGTTCTCGTTCCTAACCCCCAAGTCACCATTGACGGACAACCTGCACAAGCTGCTGGGCCAGGTCAACCGATGAGTCAGGCTCCACCTTTCTTACCTAGAGCCGTCGCCCCACCGGTGGGAGATATTGCTATTTCCGCTACCGATGCTTCTCCTAGCACCATTGACTTAGGAACTCAGGAACGTGTACCCCGTTTGGTGCTGCGAGATGCGCCAGTGCGTGAGGTTTTGTCATTGCTTGCCCGTGCTGCTAGTTTGAACCTGGCTTATATCGGAGGTGATCAAACTGCTGCTGCTAATGCACCAGCAGTTTCTCAAACAATTTCGTTAGATATAGAAAACGAGCCAGTGCAAGATGTGTTTAACTACGTCTTGCGCTTGAGTGGTTTAGAGGCTAACCGCAGTAATCGCACAGTTTTTGTTGGGCCTAAACTACCCAATTCCACCCGTGACATGGTTATGCGTAGCCTGCGACTCAATCAGGTAACGGTAGGAGTTGCCATCAACTTTTTGGTTGGCTTAGGAGCAGAAAGTGCCATCAGCCGCGAACGACAAGTTACCAGCGTTAATGCTGTGCCTGTTGGGGCTGGAGCTGCGCCTGTCACTCAAACTCAGACGACCACGGAAAGCAGAGTTGAAACTCAACGCGTTAATTTTACAGACTCTAGTCCATTACTGAGAGGTTTACAGGCATTAGGAGATGAGCGCACTAATTCTCTAACCTTGATTGGCCCTCCCAGGCTAGTTGAGATGGCAATGGCTCAACTAACTCAGCTTGATATCCGCCGTCGTCAAGTGGTAGTTAACGTCAAGATTATCGATGTTAACCTCTTGAATACCCAGGATTACAACACTAGCTTTTCTTTTGGGGTTGGTAACAACTACTTTACTAATGATGGTGGTGCAGCATCTCTAAATTTTGGCGGTTCCAGACCAGCTACTAGCGCTGAAGTAGCAAACAATGTAAGCGGTGGGGCACCTGTTACAGCTAATCCCTATAGTGGTGGTAATACTTTCCTGGATTTAAATAACGCCGCTCCTATTCCCGGAACTGGAATAGGCAATAGAACAATTGTGAATGGGCAGTTACAACAACCTGATGTAGCAGGAGGGGCTGAATCATTCTTTAACCGTCGAGCGGGGGTTTCAGAGAATCCATTTCAAGGGGGTTTTACAGACTTTACTAGAGGAACACCAAATGTAAGCACTATTACAGATACTCCTGCTACTGCTGGTACTCCTGGTACTGCTGCTATTCCTGCTATTGCTCCAATTCCTGGTCGGATTGAAAACGGTGTGCTTATTCCTGGAGTTCCTGGAGTTCCTGGAGTTCCTGGTACTGCTGCGACTCCTGGTACTCCAGCCACTAGAGTTACTACATTCGCACCAGGAACTCTGGGAACAGCAACAGCTGCTTTACCATCTCTGTACCAGTTTCCCAAACGTCTTCTCGCTAGTTTGCAAGCTCAGATTACAAATGGCAACGCTAAGATTTTGACTGACCCGACCTTAATTGTGCAAGAAGGTCAACAGGCTCTTGTCAAACTCACCCAGGAAGTGGTAGGAAACATCAAGAGCGAAACAACTCGTGGTGATGGTAGTTCTGTACAAACTGTTACAGCTGAGAAAACAGACGTGGGTTTAACCCTAGCTGTTAAAATTGACCGGATTGACGACAATGGTTTTGTTTCATTGTCAGTAGCTCCCATTGTCAAAGCACCCCAATCTTCAGCTGTGCTGAATGTTTCAGGTAATAACCAAACAATATTTTTGGTGTCTGAGCGCTCTCTTAATTCTGGCTTAATTCGTCTGCGCGATGGTCAGACGCTAATTCTTTCAGGCATTATTCAAGACACAGACCGGACAACTATCTCCAAGATTCCTATTTTGGGTGATCTTCCACTGATTGGTTCGCTATTTAGAAGTACAAACAGAGCCAACCAGCGCAATGAGGTGATTGTATTGCTCACACCTCAGATTATGGATGACTCTGAAAATTCCTCCTACGGCTATAACTACACTCCCAGCCCAGAGGTGCGGCAAATCCTTGAGCGTCGAGGCTTGAAGGTTCCTGGCAGGTAATAAGGATAATGGACAAGGTGAGTCACTTCTAGCAAAGGCTCAGATCCCCGACTTCTTTAAAAAGTCGGGGATATTCTTGTTCACGAGTAGGATTAAGTTTAAATGTCATTTAACAATAAAAATACCCAATCACAATACAAGTAGTAACAATAGTAAGTAAATACTAACGAGTCAGGGCTATTTCATTCTCATCTAGCCCGCCTCAGAATGAATTCTGAGTCTAATAGCGAAAGTCGTCTAAAGACGACTGAGAAAAGGTTATAGTCCGTTTTAACGGACTTTAGCTATGAGCCAGGAACTTCAGTTCCGGGTGGTTTATGTCTAGAACGAAATACCCCTGCTAATGAGTTCAGAACAAGAGTTATTAACAAAGTGGCGTTCTCTTCCACAAGACAAACAAGAAGAAGTTTTAGATTTTGTTGAATTTCTTGGTTTGACAAACTCTGCAAATAAAATCCCATTGGGAGAACGTTTGCAGCAAATTCGTACTAAGATTGTTGCTTCTGGTAAACATTTATTAGATGAAGATGAAATCGAAAAAGAACTCGCCAGTCCCAGAGGTGGGCTACAGGGTAGAGAAGAATGAAAATAACTTATATTACAATACGCTTGGGTTAAGGATAATTGTAGATAATTGTAGGTTGGGTTGAACGAAGTGAAACCCAACAAACCCCGCGAAATGTTGGGTTTCGTTCCTCAACCCAACCTACGCAATACAAGGTTTTTGACGCTAACCCAAGCGTATTGACTTATATTAGGGACTTCCAAATAAAAAAAGATCCAACTATTTCTTGTGGGGTGGGCGACACGAGAGCCCATGATTAGGGGCGGGCAAGATGCCCACCCCACAAAATTGAATAATTTATTTCTTGGAAATCCCTTACGCCATGTGCAACTTTACTCTCAAACCTAACCCCCTTCCCGACGAGGGGGAAAATTCAAAGTCTCTCTCCTTCTAGGCTACGGTCTACACATAAGTTTGAAGTATTTTAAAAACCTCGATTTTACCCCACCCTAACCCTCCCCGTATGTATTGGGGAGGGAACCAGATTTTCTTGTTTCCCCCCAATATATCGGGGGGATTAAGGGGGGTAATTCGACTGTTTAAAAAAAACGTAAAACATTAAGTGTTTCAGTCAAAATTGCATCTGGTGCTGATTCAATTTCTTCGATAAGTTGTTCTTTTATTTTCATATTTACGCTTCTTTCAATGACATTTTTTAGTAATATAAAACAGCAAGTATGGTTGTGGCTACGTTAGCAGACCTCTAGCGTTAAAAATCTGTTCTGCGGTTAAATTCAATTTTGGGAAAGTAAGCGAGACGATGCAATCGCTGCCTCTAAATTGAGTAACTTGGTATTCACCATCGATTAATTGATAAATAGATATAGTAGGCTGTTTTGGATTCCCCGTGAACTTTTTAGCGCCTAGTCCGAGATAGTCTACAACCCAGTATTCAGGAATTCCAATACCCTCATACTTACCCTGTTTTGTGTAGTAGTCATCATCCCAGTTGGTACTAACTACCTCAACTACTAAAGGAATTGATGCTGCAAGGCTTACAGTTGATTCTTTTTTCCATAGCGGCTCATTTATTAAATTAGGGCGATTGAGTAATAGCACATCTGGGGAGTAACCAGATTCCGAATTAGTTGGTTTTACCAGCGCAGTTTTTGGGATTATATAAGGTAAATTTAATCGGTCAAATTCTACTGTTAGTTTTCTTGCTATAAAACCAACTACATCCTCATGGTCTCCTACTGGTTGTGCCATTTCAACAATCACTCCATCATGTAATTCATATCTTCCACCTTCGGGTCGCCACGCTGCAAAATCTTCAAAGGTTACTAGTTTTGGTATGGCTTGAGTCATAATTTATTACCTCTAGTAGTCGTTTTGATCATATCGCTTTCTTACCTTCAGCCTTAAGAGGTTGTTTGAAAAGTGGTTAGCTGTGATTTTAGGTACTTGTTGATCCCCCCTAACCCCCCTTAAAAAAGGGGGGAACCGGAAACCAAGTCCCTAACAGTAATATTAAGGGGTACAGTACTGGAAAAGGTTTGTTGTGGAGAACTGAACAATGGTGGCAATAACAACATCCGCAGAAAATCGGGTTTTACTCCAAAACATCAGCTGGCAGACATTTAAAACCATGCTGGCTGAAACGGGTTCAGAACGTAATTCCCGATTTGCTTATGACAATGGAATCTTAGAAATTATGACCCCACAAATGCCGCACGAGAACTCAAATCGCTTAATAGAAGTTTTTGTTGGCGTGTTGTGCGAAGAGTTGGGCTGGGAAATTAGACGCGCTGGTTCATTAACTTTAACGCGGGATGATTTACAGAAGGGAGCCGAGCCAGATAGTAGCTACTATATTCAAAATGAAGCATTAGTTCGAGATCAAGAAAATATTGACCTCGCCATTGACCCGCCCCCAGACCTTGTGCTGGAAGTGGAATATTCCAGGTCTGCAATAGACAAGCTGAGGCTTTATGCTGCGATCGCAGTCCCTGAGTTTTGGCGTTATAACGGCAATGTGCTGCGAGTCTACACCCTTGCAGATGGGCAATATTCAGAAGTCGAAACCAGCCCTACTTTTGCCCCGGTGTCAGTGAAGGAGATTCCTCGATTTATTCAAGAAACTAAAAAGAATGGGGAAATTGCTACTACCCGTGCTTTTCGGGCTTGGGTGCAACAAAAAATTTCTGTTGGGAAATAGTAAAATCATCACTAAAGCTAGCCTAATGGGTGAAATTACCCAAAATCCTGGGCAATGGGGGGGTCGCCCAGGTTTGTAGTCAGGACTTTAGTCCTTATTTTTTAAGCACTAAAGTGCTTACTACAAACTATTTTTCTTGACACTCTCCGACCTAAAGGTACGGAGATTCTTAAGAGATTACGCTCTTAATATCCTGATTTCTCAGGTTCCCAGGCTGACCACCTTTGCCCTATAGGGCGTAGTCATATCTCCAGAGAGAGTTTTTTGGGCGTAGACTTTCCCCCAGTCCGGGGGTAGGTTTTTAAATCTTGTACTGATTGGAGTATTTTACCATGTTCATCAACAAAATTGACTTAAGCCTTTAGGCTTGTGACCTGCTTTCATCCCGTGCCTGAAGTACGAAGTTCGGACACTTGCGTGTCCTGCTTCTCACGGGTTTTCAGCATTTCCCTTATAAATATTTAGTTAATCTCAGCAATAACTCTTCAAGATCGGTAATGAATCCCAACAAACGCTGACCATGTGCTATCTCCTCATTCCCCTATTTTCTTGGCGATCGCGGTTTTTAATAAGTATTTTTTCCTACTTTTAGGGTGGTTTTTCGGGAAATAAGTACTCTAATATTACAAAACATCCTGAAATCTATATAAATTAATGCTTTCATCTATCCACATCAGGCTGCAACACCTTAGAATGATTCATTGAAAAGTCGAGCCGATGGGATGTACAGCCGTTTTGAGTAAAAATACTCCCAAAGGATGATTTTTGGATTTCCGCGAATCGAGATTTCAGTACAGATGTATTAAGATCCATCGGTAAAAAATCTCAAGTAAACCTTCTGGAGTTTGACATGAACAAAGGTGAATTAGTTGATGCCGTAGCTGAAAAGGCTAGTGTTACCAAGAAACAAGCGGATGCAGTTTTAACTGCCGCGTTGGAAACGATTATTGAAGCGGTTTCCTCTGGTGATAAGGTGACATTGGTGGGATTTGGCTCATTTGAATCACGGGAACGTAAAGCCCGTGAAGGGCGCAACCCGAAAACAAATGAAAAGATGGAAATTCCAGCGACGAGGGTTCCTGCTTTCTCGGCAGGAAAACTGTTTAGAGAAAAGGTAGCACCCCCAAAAGCATAGGTTCTGTCTTCGGGAACCCTTTTTTAATGCGGCAACCTGGACACGGGGGAAATTTAGCCTGGGCAGCAGCACTGGCTGGCTGTCCCCCTGACGCTATTCTGGATTTTTCTGCAAGCATCAGCCCGTTGGGGCCTCCAAACAGCGCGATCGCTGCTATACTGTCCCAAATTAGTAATCTTAAGCACTATCCAGACCCAAACTATAGTGAACTGAGACTAGCTCTCAGTCACTTCCATCAATTACCTCCTGAGTGGATTCTGCCGGGTAACGGCTCCGCAGAATTACTCACTTTAATTGGTAGGGAATTAGCTCAATTAGCCGCGACAACTTTAATCACTCCAGCCTTTGGCGACTACTACCGAACCTTGGCAGCGTACAACGCTAAAGTGCTGGAGTGTCCTTTGTCATTGGTGAGCCAGTGCGGTCTTCTCCCAAGGGGAGACGCTTTAGCGCATGGGGGTTTCCCCCATGAGCAACTGCGAACCCGAAGGGTCACTGGTCATTGGTCATTATTCCTTAACAAAGGACAAAGGACAAATGACAAAGGACTATTGTTGAATAATCCCCACAACCCAACCGGAAAGCTGTTTTCACGGGACTCTATTTTGCCCTACCTGGAGCAATTTGCTTTGGTGGTGGTGGATGAAGCATTTATGGATTTTGTGCCACCTAATGAGGAACAAAGCCTGATTCCGGTAGTACAGGAATATGCAAATTTAGTAATATTGCGATCGCTGACCAAATTTTACAGTCTCCCAGGACTGCGATTAGGATATGCGATCGCACATCCCGACTGTTTGGCTAAATGGCAGCTATGGCGTGACCCCTGGCCTGTAAACACCCTAGCGGCGGCGGCAGCAATAGCAGCACTCCAGGATACAGAGTTTCAACAGCAAACTTGGACATGGCTACCATCGGCACGAAACCAACTCTTTCAGGGTTTGGCTAAAACACCAGGATTGCAACCCCAAGTAAGTGCTGCTAATTTTTTATTAGTTGAGTCTCAAAAATCAACTTCGCAGTTACAGCGAGAATTACTCAAGCACCATCAGATTTTAATCCGCGATTGCCTTAGCTTTAAAGAACTAGGCGATCGCTTTTTCCGAGTTGCTGTCCGTGAAAAGTCCGATAACCAACGCTTACTCACAGCGCTAAAAGAGAGTTAGGAGTTATAAGTTAGGAGTTATAAGTTATAAGTTGAAGAAGGGTTTTAACTCCCAACTCCCAACTCCCAACTCCCAACTCCTAACTCCTAACTCCTAACTCCTAACTCCTAACTCCTAACTCCCAACTCCTAACTCTAAATTCACGTGACCGTTGACTACGATGTAGTAATTATTGGCGGCAGTCTTGCTGGATACTACGCTGCCCTGGCCGCAATCCAACTACGTGCTACAGTTGCCCTGGTGGAACCCAAAATAGACTACGGGTTTACTCATCACCATGCTCTTACCGAAATTGGCAAACTGGCGCAGCAGTTGAATAATGCCGCTATTTGTGGTATTCATGCCACACATACTGATACCTTAGAAGAATGCCAAATATCTATGGCATGGCAAGAAGCGATGCTGTATGCTCAATGCGTCGCCTCAAATCTCAAAGAACAGCATTCCCCGGCCATCCTAGCCGCGCAGGGAGTCGATTTGATCATTGGCAGTGGTCAATTTCAGTCTTCACCGCAACTGGCTTTTGCTGTTAACAATCGCCTACTACGCGCCCGTACTTATTTGCTAGCCACTGGTTCGCGTCCAAAAATTCCGGAGATTGAAGGATTACAAACCACTGGCTACCTAACCCTTTATAATATTTGGCAATCCTTACAGGGAGCGACATTACCCCAAAATTGGGTAATTATCGGCGGAATTCCCCAAAGTATTGAAATCGCTCAAATTTTAGCACGCTTTGGTTGCAATGTGACGTTGGTAGTCAAGCATCCTTATGTTCTACCCCATCTTGACCCTGAGATCGCCATATTGCTTCAGGCACAGTTGGAAGTTGAAGGTGTGCGCGTCCTCACCGAAAAATCAGTAACTCAGGTGAAGTTAATTGAGGATAAAAAGTGGATTCAAGCAGGAGATAAGGCAATTGAAACTGATGAAATTTTAGTTGCGACTGGACAACAGCCGAATCTTGAATCTCTAAATTTGGCAAGAGTAGGTGTGAAATGGCGTCAGCGTAGCTTAGTAGTGAATGAGAAACTGCAAACCACTAATCACCGTATTTACGCTTGTGGTGATGTAATTGGTGGTTACGACTTTGCCAATATCGCTAATTATGAAGCAAAAATTGCCCTAAATAATGCACTCTTTTTCAACAGGTTACGAGTAAATTATCAATCCATTCCTTGGGCAATATTTTCTGTGCCGATGCTAGCGCAAGTGGGTTTGACAGAGGCGCAGGGAAAACGGCAATTTGGTCGAGATAAAGTTTTGGTTTTGCGACAGTATTTTAAAACAGTGGCAGCAGCTCAACTTCGGGACGAAACCACTGGTATGTGTAAAATAATTGTGCTATGCGATGGTGAAATTTTAGGAGCTTCGATATTGGGGGGAGAAGCTGGAGAATTAATTAATTTGATTGCTTTGGCAATGTCACAAAAAATTAAAGTCAAAGATTTAGCAAAATTATCTCCCGTCTATCCCAGTTTTTCAGAAATTTTGGAACAAACTGCAAGAGAGTGGAGTAAGCAAAAGTTAAATAGCAATATTGCTTTGCAAGAGTTTTTAGAAGGCTTCTTCCATTTCCGTCGCAATTGGAATTTGTGAGTTGGAACCCACATTTCGCACTTCAAAATGTAATACAGCATTGCCGCAAATAATGTTACTAAGACTGACAAATTTATCTAGTATTAATACGTATATTACTTTGTAGGTGTGCGATCGCTAAACCTAAGCTTTATATTACATTGTGTAACACAAAAGCGTAAACACAAGTGTGATTATTTCCTTCAGAGATTGAGAAGGAAATAAAGATAAAGAAGGATTGAAAGTATTTTGAGTGATAAAAAAGTGATAAAATTAGGAGAAAGCTTTCATAAATGAAACCGAAAAAAATGAATTATCAAAAAGAAGAACCAGTTAGAAAAAATTTGGATCACTTAGGATCAGATAAAGGAAATGAAAATTATTGAGGAGGAAATTAAAAATAAAAAAGTATACTACTAATTGAAGTGCGGAATGTGGGTTACAAGTCAACGGCGATAGCCTGGAGCGGACAATGGTGCGGGAGAAGGATGTGGAGCATTTTCTCAAGCTGGCTGAACATTCCGGCACGAAACTGATGCAGGAGATTTCAGCGTTGAAACAGCGATAAGGGGCTTTGGAGAAAAGCTAATGTAACCCGTTCTGCCCAAAACGTGCGAGAAGTTCTTCCCGTGAGAGATTTGAGAGCGATAACAGTAGGCTACTAAACTCAGACGTAGGTAATGCTGTTAACGGATTGACTATTGCCTCTAACTCTTCGTCAATGACCCCAAACCGACTAACTAGAAGATTTCGGATAATATCGTGCCGTTCTTCTTGTCGCCCAATGCGCTCGATGCTGCTAATATATGGCATTTGGTTTTCCTCCTCGAATTGTCTCAGTTCATCTCTAAAGGTGAGTTCCAACGGTTCTGGCAACCGCATCATTCTGTCCAGTATCCCGAATATCTCTAGGATATCTTGTCGGCTGTATCCACGCTTGTAAAGCCCTTTGATTAGACGCAGTTTCCATCGCAACCGCTCTCTTGCTGCCTGAGTTGTATTTTGGGTTTTGCGATGCGCCATCACCACTACGGCAAAGGGGTTATCGCTTGATTCCAGCATTTCCCACTCATAATCTAATAACTTGACAATCGGAAACCGCAGCCGCATCTCGCAGCCCCAGCGCCCGTAGCCGTATTCCTGTGGTCGCCAACTCGGTTGCTCGTCCCCTAACACCGCCAGACTCACCACTTCTCGGTCATAACGGTCGTAAATCCGATAGTGGTAGGTGAACATGCGCTTGGCAAACCCGATGTCCGTCTGGCTTTGCAATTCAATGTGCAAGAGGAGCCATGCTTCTTCTCCTCCCTTGAGCCACACCTTGAGCAGCTTATCGACAAAGCGCGTTCCGACTTCAGCATCCTGGACAATCTGTTGGAACTCTTTGTCGAGAAATTCATAACCCCGCTCCCAGGCGATCGCCTGATGCGCTTCAGGGAAGAAGAAGGCGACGAATGGCTCAAAATACTGTTCAATGGCAACTTTCCACGATTCGTCGTAATTCGCAGAGACGTTAGTTTCCGGTTCCGTCATGTCGTTACAACTGCTAACACCTCTCAAATGTTACCAGGACGTTTGATCACAAGGCGGCAGCGAAAGCCAAGCAGTCACATTCTTAATAAAGCCTATTCTCTTTACTAACTGGCAGAAATAGTCGCACCATACCTAATGTAAACAAAGTCAGATAACTCATCTCTTCAGAAAGAGGAATTTGTAGTTTAAATTCTTCCAATTCGGCACGTGGCAGGACTTGGGGTTCACCTCTTGCTGTCGTTCCCAGTTTAGGAAAATATTTTGGAGGTCTTAACACTTCAAAGTGAGTACTGACTAACACATTTGTTGAAGTAACACCATAGCTCCCCCAAATCACTATCGATGCTTTTTTCTGCTCTCCTTCTGCACGAGCAATCTCACTGCCTTGCTGTTCAGTAATAGTTTTGTCTAGCGCTTGCACCTTGACATCAGCATAGGGTTCGGTGGCACGTCGCAGGTTCTCAATAATTGTTATTGTGACTTTATAGTCTTTTGGTTCAACTCCAACAAAGTCTTTAGGTTCAACTCCATCAAAATTAGCAATCAACTTCTTTAACCAAACAGTATTGAGTCGGAGACTGGGAACGAGGCGAATTACGAATTATTTTAAAATGCCTGCATTACTATCCACACTACCCCAGCTGCTACTAGAGGTACGCTGAGGTTATCTGTGCCGTGGGGTGAGACTGCCTCTGCTAGGGTGGCAAAAGTAGCAGTTACCACCGCCGTCAACAATGCCGACCCTAAACTTAAAGGCTTTGCTAGAGGACTCAGGGATGAACCGGGTAGTAGCAACAGCACTAAGAAAATTACTACTGTAGTCGCCACAAACATTGCTACCGAACCTTCCCAGGAACGCACAGAATTTCCTACTTGGTATTTATGCTGCCCGAAGCGTCTACCGATTAATGCTGCTAGTGCATCACCCCAGGTCATCGCCATTATTCCAGCAACAGCGATCGCAACGTTATCTATTGGCCCATCTGGTCGCCACAATAGTCCGAAAAGTAGCGTCACTGAGATAGCGAAATAAACTGTACCAGGTGAGCTATCCTGAGTATCCATTGCGCCGATGATTCGGTAGCGGTAAAGCAGGTAGTTAAGTCCGATAAATGTAGAAAAAGGTATAATCCCGATTTGCCAGTTGTTAAACAGTCGCAGGATAGCGAAAACCCACATCCCTGCACCAATATGGATTACTTTGCGGGTCAAATCTGGCTTCACACCAAACAGCCTACGCAGTCCCTCGCCAATGACAAGCAGACTAGTCGCGTAAATATAAGAAATTGCTAACCCAATAAAATCATTGTTAGTCATTTGTCATTTGTCATTTGTCATTTGTCATTTGTCATTTGTCATTTGTCATTTGTCATTTGTCATTTGTCATTTACTCGCTGCTCCCTCATCCCCCTCATCCCCCTGCTTCTTCACTTGGATCGATCGCTATTTCGTCTAAAGTTCTTTTCTGCTAACGATACGCTGCCAATACCTTGAAGAATACCACGACCGATTAAACCTAAACCCCGACCAATTATTTGGGTGAGGATGAAGACCATACCACTACCTACAAAAGCTAATAGTGATTTGAAGCGTGGTGCGATCGCATCACTAAATTCTAGAAGCAATGTCACTACTAAAGGAATATTAGAAAGTTTTTCTAACTCCTGATTTCGAGGAGCATAAACTGAAGTATTGGCAATGCCACGAGGCGCAATTACAAATAGATCATACCGACTTTCAAAAACTGCTTTTGGCTCATCTATATAATTTCTTACTCGGTATTTCCACGACAAATCATTTCTAAATCGTTCAATCTCTCTTGTGGAAAACAATTTGCGTCCATAAAAATTCTGTTTAATCTCTTCTACATCTGCTAGGGAATTTAACAGTGGTTGCACTACCCCATTTCCTACCTGAATCAACAAGTTTTCTAAAATCATTAATGCTTGGGTCTTAGCTTCAGCACTTACTACTGGATAAGAGTTATTATCAATATTTAATTCTGTTTGAAATAGTAGATAACAATACAACTCATAAACTAGCGGAATCTTATTGAGAATATCTCTTTGCACAATTTCGGCATTTTGTAGCAACAGATTAACAATTTCTATATTTTTATTTCTTAATTTTACTCGGGAAAATTTACCAAAAAAATCTGTAATGGCTGCTTGCCATAAATCGCCTAACAGCGTAGCTTTTACCTCACATAATTGATTTATTTCAATTTTAAAAGTACGCAGTTCATCCAACTGTTCAGCTAATTTTTGCAGGATAATATAAAGTAATTCCCGTTTTTTATTTTCACGAAAGATGTCAATTTCTAAAGGGATATTTGTGACATTTTGCAAAGGAAATTGAAGTTTGTTAACACAATCTGCAAACAAGGCAGATTGTAGGATTCCCGGACTAAGTAAAGGTGACACAATTTGCTGTTGAATGGCACTACTCAATGAAGCCGTGAGAGGCTGATCATCAACAACGGGAATAGGTTCCTCTTGCCTTTCTTGTGGTGAAACCAGCAACCGATTTAGCAACCAACGAGCCGCTAAGAGTTCTCGCCGCCGTCCAGCTAGAATTGCTCGATCTAGTACTGGTAGTCCGGGAACTTGTAATTGTGCTGTTACTGCGGCTAAGGTTGCATCAATGTGAGCAATTCCTGACAAATGTAAATTATTTCGTAGTTTAAAGAAGGGGAGTGGGGAGGAGTGAGGAGTGAGGAGTGAGGAGTTAGGAGTTGTGATTGCTTGCATGTGTTCGAACCAATAGGAACCACCATCTGCAACTTGTTGGATGGCGGCGACTAACTCAGTAAGTGGTGTGCCTTTGGGACAGTAGCCATTTACACCAATGTGTTTGGCTGCCAATAGCAGTCCTTGTTCTTGAACTGAACTGAGGAGCAAAATTGGCAGGTTGGGATATAAGGCTCTGAGTTGGCGACAGAATTGTAAACCTAGCTGTTGACTGGTGGTGGAGCGACCGTTACCGAATTCTAAAACCACCAAATTTAATTGATTAGGGTCTTCTTGGGCAATTTCTGCTAAAATCTGCAAGGCAACGGTGTCAGTTTCTACCGATGCGATCGCTTCCAGGTTAGGAATTGCTTCCAGAGCTACCCCTAATCCCAGACGAAAAATCGGGTCTTGGTCGATTAACAATAATTTTAGATGGCGATCGCTCATAGGAATATACGGGATGCGGGAAACTCAGTGTCTTTAGACCTGAGAGGAAAGCGGCACGAGCGATTTTAATCGCCGTGGTATTTATGGTAAAATTAAATTGTGAGTAAGAACAAAAAACATCTACGTGTTGAAGCATCCTAGTACGGAGAAATCCCGGCTCCTGTGAAACAACGGTTAGATTTGTCTAACGGCAGTGTCAACAACCCAGCCCTAAAGGGACTGAAGCTCTGTAAGAGCTATGTTGACCCGACCACCCTGAGCGTAGTCGAAGGGTAGCCGTTATTTGAGTCACGACACCTTGGGATACGCAGCCAGTCCCTCGCTCTGTCGCTTGTAATTAAACAAAACTAAGGTCACTGGTTTAGTGTTGCAAGCCTAACAAGCTCTTATAACAGGTCAAGGCTAACATTACCCCGTAAGGGAGGCTCGTTTGAGCAAAACATTATGCGTACAGGGTTGTGAGGTTTGAAATGGTAATTGTCCCATTGAAAGTACATCACAAAAGTACACCAAATTTCCCAACTCCAAGGCGGTAATGAAAAAAGATTGAAGGCGGTTAAAACCGCACGAGTCGTTTCCCTCTCAGCACTAAAGTGGCTGAGTTTCCCACTTACCGCGAGGTCTTATGACGAGAAAGAGCAAGCAATGGCAGGTTGTGGAGCGTACCGCGACGTGTCTAGTGTAATGGATTCTGAAAGCATTAGATATCTCCGAAAAAGAATGTAGAGACGTAGCAGTGCTACGTCTCTACAAGGGTTCTGGGTAACGCATATTTAATTTCACTCCTACGTCTATAGCGCTTGCTAATCACATGAGATATATCCTCCCTTGCGAGGAGGAGGGCTATTTCATTCTAGACATAAACCACCCGGAACTTCAGTTCCGGGCTGATAGCTAAAGTCCGTTAAAACGGACTATAACTTTTTCTCAGTCGTCTTTAGACTACTTTCGCTATTAGACTCAGAATTCGTTCTGAGGCGGGCTAGATGACAATGAAATAGCCCTGGGGGGTTGGGGGTCGGGTTCAGTACCTACTCAACTCAGAACCGCTATAGTACAATACGGTTCACAAAAGGGCTGAAACTCTTTTTTTTACGTAGACGCAAACGCGAGTGCGTCTGGTAAGAGTTGCGGCTTGCCGCAGGCTACCACTCCAGGCGCAGAGAACACAGAGGGAAGAGAGAAAGAGAAGGGGGAAATGCTTAACTCAACTGTATTGCGCTGTAGTAGATTTCTGTGATGACAACGATGATGATCAGACAGTTCTTTGGCAATAATTCCCTTGGGGGGTCGAGAGTGGGGGAGACGAGGGCGTTAGCCCTCTTGCGGGTTACGGTAGCCAAAAAAGTTAATACTGTAGTCAGTAATCCGCACTCCTGTTTGTTCTTCAATTTTGCGGATCAAATCTTCTGGCAATTCTACATGAACATCGAGAATTTGATTTGTATCTATACAGTTGACATGACTGTGTGAGTCACTGATATTGCCGTACAAACGACCATCACAGCGTTCAATACACTCGATGATTCCTTGAGTTGACAACGCTTCTAAATTTTGATAAACAGAAGTATGACCGATCTCTTTGCCTTGTTGGTTCAAGCGATCGTAGATCTCTCTTGCAGCAAGGTGTTCATTTGCTTGCCAAAGTAATTCCAGAATAAAGCGACGCTGACGACTGACGCGCATACCCAGGACTTGACAGCGCTCAAGGGCATCTTCTAAGGAACGAATTGGTTTTGTGGAAATTGTTTGTTTTTGCATATTACAGCTTGTTAACTGTTGGGGAAATTTTCCCATTTCAACGTTTATTGGTTATTTAATATATGCAATAATATTGCACACCGCTCTTTTACCTATACTTGTGTTTTGGCTTTTGATGCTGCGGAAGTTACAGGTGGCGATAATGTTTTTTTTGCTTCTTGACGGCTACTTTGCCAGACCTTAATCTAAAACAAACTCATTACAACTTTAACTTAAAATTGTTGTAAATGTCCACTTTGGGGTGTTTATCTAGCGTCAATCCCTGAAAACTGCTACTGTATATTGTCGATCCTACAGTTGAGCATCAAGAAAGTGGCTGCTGAATCAATAACAATTGCGATCGCACTCAATAATGACTTCATTAACAATCTGGATCTATCGCCTGCGTCAACGGTGATTGAAAAACTGCTGCAAGATGGAATCGCATCCTATGAACAGCAGCTGCGCTTTGATATCAATTACCATCTTGAACCTGGCGACCCACGGGAACTCTCAGAAATTCCAGAGGTGCGGCTGTGGTTTGTGCGCCTAGATGCCAAATACCCCTGGTTAGCATTTTTACTAGATTGGAAAACTGGAGAATTTGCTCGTTATGCCGCCATGCTTGTACCACACCAGTTCAGTTCCAAAGATGGCATTCAGTATAATCCTGAAGCCTTAGAAATATTTTTGATGCACAAAATCTTTGTCTTAGGTGATTGGCTTAAACAGCAAGATATCCCCAGCCTCTCGCGCCTGAAGTCCATGGCCCAAATACTGGGTTATGAATTAGATGATGCTTTTTTTGAGATATTTTAAGGCAATAAGTAGAGCGACGCAAATAAAGCTAACTGGCTAAGGCTGTCATTTGTCATTTGTCCTTCGTCATTTGTAAGGGTTTAAGGTGTATTTACGTTTCGTAACATAGTTTGGTTTATTCTTGCCGACTTA
>NZ_JAIVFV010000123.1 GCF_020829445.1 Nostoc sp. CHAB 5836 | reverse complement strand
TGTAATGATATCGGCGGCACTTTAATGGAAGAACATATTACCACAATGGCAGGTGCTTTGGGCGGTACGTGTATGGAAGTGGAAACCTTGAAAACTGCGATCGCTTCTTTGGGACGACCTTACCAACTGCGCGATCGCAGTATTCTTGTATTCGTAGCAATGGGGAAAACTTGAACGTCACGAGGTTTATTTTTTAACATGGCGGAAACAAGAGTTAAAAGTTAGGAGTTAGGAGTTAGGAGTTAGGAGTTGGGAGTTGGGAGTTGGGAGTTGGGAGTTGGGAGTTGGGAGTTGGGAGTTGGGAGTTGGGAGTTGGGAGTTGGGAGTTGGGAGTTATGAATTATGAGTTAGTAGTTAACCTAAATCTTTTAACTCCCGTTGTGCAGACGATATTTTTTGTTAAACTCGTCCCTACAAATCCTAATGTTTAACTTCTAACTCCTAACTCCTAACTCTTAATTTTTAACTCCCAACTCCTAACTTTTTAATAATGATTACCAACTTTACGGTGATGCACAGCAGTCAAAGCTTCTGGCTTAGAAACTCGTCCGGCGTAGACTGTGCTGTATACTGCCCAGTGGTCGCCACAATCCATTCTACTGATGACTTCACACTCCATGTAAGCGAGAGCATCGTTGAGGATGGGCGCACCATTTTCGGCTGGCTGGGTTCTCACACCTTCAAAACGATCTGCACCAGGGGCGAACCGCTTCAAAAAGTGCTTCATTAATGGTTGGAAATTGCCTTCTTCTAAAACGTTGAGAACAAAGCGATCGCCTACTTGCATGAGTGATTCAATTGCCCGATCTTTAGCTACTGCAATGGAAAATCCCAAGGGTTTGAAGCTGGCTTGAGCAACCCAGGAGGCTAGCATGGCACTGGATACATCGCCTTTTCTGGCAGTAATAATATATAGTCCGCCACTGATTCTACCTAATGCTTTATCTAAGTCAGCACCAAGAGATTTCATGACTTTGATGCTGCGATCGCGTGTTACCCATTGCCCTAAGTCTGTACCCGCTTCTTCACACAGCTTGTAGATATTTTCCGTAGGTGTTTGTTTAATCCGAATCGCTGGAAAAACTGTTATCAAACCCAAATTGCGGAATTTACTCAGCAAAGGATCTATCGGTTCATCATCGCCACCGCCGGTTTCAAACACGCCGATCGCTTGCTTTTCTTTAGCTGATCCTAAAACTGTGCTGAGTGCAGCTTGGATACTCGCAGCACCGGAAGCTGGAGGTAGACCAACGATTATTCCAGCACAACGGCTAACTAGTTCCCGCAGTTCTTGTAAATCGACTTCCGATCCCAAATCGACAATTTCCACGGCGACACCAGTTTTAGCGATACCATTGGCAATTGCTTGGGCGAGGCGATCGCTATATCCGTATTCGGAAACGTAAAATATCCCAACTGCCGTTTCTGGCTTGGCTTGGGTTTGGCTCCAGGTGCGGTAACGTCCAACTAATTCCTCAACATTGTGAGATAATAATGGCCCATGTCCTGTGGCAATCATGGTAATAGTTTTCAGTTCCCCCATGCGCTTGAGGGCAGATAGAACTGACCGTGCATTTGGCCCCATCAAGCAATCGTAGTAGTAATGAAAGTCTTCTTCGATCGCCGCCAAGTCTTCATCAAAGGTGCTATCTGAACAATAGTGCAACCCAAAGGCATCGCAGGTATAGAGAATTTGGGTTTTGTGGTCAAAGCTGAAGATGGTATCCGGCCAATGTAAATTGGGGGCAATCACGAATTCAAATTCATGACCATTGCCTAAATCTAAGCGATCGCCATTTTTCACAATCCGCCGTTTAAATGGCTGATGTACAAAATCTTCCAGAAATTGAATCGCCACTTTAGAACCGACAACGGTTATTTCTGGAGCCATTTGCAGCAAATCTTTAACCAAGCCACTGTGATCTGGCTCGGTGTGGCTGATAATTAAATAATCAATATCTGTTGGTTTGATTAATCCGGTGAGCGTATCAAAATATAGTTGACGAAACTTTTCGTGAGAGGTATCAACTAAGGCAGTCTGGTTCCCACGGATGACAAACGAGTTATAAGTGGTACCGTTTTGCAGACCAAACTCAATATCGAAGCGATCGCGATCCCAATCCAAAGAGCGAATAGCCGTCGTATCTTGAGCGATTTCCACCTGCTGTATGGTGAGCCGTTTTTCAGTTTTTTCGGTGAGCGCTACCATAACTCCCCTCCTTAACACAATGAGTATTTGTTCCTCTAGTTTTATTGTGACATGACTTGAATGTTAAGTTTTATTAAAAAACCTATGACTGACTTAAAAAATTTAAAAGAGTGAAACCACGGAGGGATGAGGGGGATGAGGGGGATGAGGGAGATGAGGGGGATGAGGGAAATTTGGCTAGCTTTGGAAATTGGGAACTCTCGGCTACATTGGGCATTGTTTATTGGCAAAAAGCTTTACTCAGCTTGGGATACTGACCATCTAGCTGAGTCTGTCATACAACAGTTAACTAAATGTCAAACCCTGGATCATCTACTACTGGCAATTTCTCCACCCCATCAAAAAATTAGGGGAAAAAATACTTCCTCATCCCCCTCATCCCCCTCATCCCCCCCATCTCCCTCATCCCCCTCATCCCCCTCATCCCCCTCATCTCCCTCATCCCCCTCATCCCCCCCATCTCCCTCATCCCCCTCATCCCCTCCCATCCTCATAGCCTCCGTAGTTCCCACGCAAACTGCTATTTGGCAAACTTACCCAAATACTCGCGTTATTACATTAGACCAAGTACCACTAAAAGGTGTTTATTCTACATTAGGAATTGACCGCGCTTTAGCTTTGTGGGGTGCTGGAAAAACTTGGGGTTTTCCAATGTTGGTAATTGATGCTGGGACAGCGCTAACTTTTACTGCTGCGGATGCTAATCAGTGTCTAGTTGGAGGTGCAATTTTGCCGGGATTGGGCTTACAGTTTGCAAGTCTCGGTCAAGAAACAGGACAATTACCATTAGTAGAAACCAGAAATTTTGCATCTCTACCACAACGTTTTGCAGTGAATACAACAGAGGCTATTCAAAGTGGAGTTACTTATACACTGTTAGCTGGAATTAAAGATTTTATTGAGGCGTGGTGGGATTTATTTGCTGATGGTAATATTGTAATTAAAGGTGGCGATCGCACTTTATTATTAAAGTATATGCAAGCCTTATATCCTAAAATAGCAGCACATTTAATTGTGGAACCAAATTTAATTTTTTGGGGAATGCGGGAAATAGTAATGGGGAATAGATAGTAGATGTAATATAGTTAGCGATTATAGTTTTGGGAGCATTTGATTAACTATTTCTGAAGCGCCTGCTGAAAAGTCTTGATGGCATCAACATGGTTCACCATATTAATGCAACGTAACAACAAATCCAGATCGATCCTTTTGACCTCCTCACTACTGTAAACTCTTTCATAGTGAAGTGCGTTTCCCTCATAGCGTAGGTGATAAACTTCTAACACACCGTCTTCCCAGAACCACACTTCAGGAATCAAAAGCCGCTTGTATGCTTCTAGTTTGTTGATTCCGCCACTGGTAAACACCACTTCTATCGCCAAATCGGGACGCACTCGACCAGGGCCAAGTTTATAAGATTCATCCGCTTCTCGCTTCACAGCGCCCGATTCACTTTCTAAGGTCATTGAGCCAGTCGGGGTAAAGTCAAACCCTGCCACAAGCAAGTACAGTTCCAGCAATGCGGCAATTCTCTTTTTAACGGTTTCGTGTGCTTCTCCTGGCATTCTTCGGATCTCCAATACTCCATCCAGAAAAGACAACCGATACCCTGGACGGTCTAACAACTGCTCAACTGCTTTGAATTCTCTCCAGGTCACTCCTTCAAACAACAGGGGTGATTCCTGACGGGGTGTAGCGATCGCTGCTGGGGTCATAAAAGTATCCAGTCTGTTTCCAGATAAGAAATCATCACGCTTGGAGGACAGTTTAATTCATTGTAACTTTTTTTTGGAACCACGGCGTTTGCCCACGCTCAATCCCTAATTCGATGGTAGTTTATCAGGGTTTACCACAACACTTAATCAACACTTTGAAGAGTTTTGATTAAGTCATATAGCAATCCTAAATCATTCGTAAGAAATTAGTCACACTATAAACTAGAGCGGGATTTAACCCAACCTAATCGATGGAAATCATCTGTTGACAACGTTGCAGTTTACTTCATTACGATTGCAGGGGCAAGTAATTACAACGTTGGGAAACAGTTAAATATTGGTATCGAGTCACAAGATAACCAACATTCATTTACAAATGGAACTTCTGTCGAGAATATTTGGACTTATCCTGTAGGTGCATCAGGATTTCAGAATTACACTGGAACACAGCCTATCGCTAGGGAAACTAATAGCTATGGGTGGTATTCGGGTTGGTTTCCTGTACAAAATGGTGGACAAAATGCTATTCAATTCTTACGTCCTTAATAAATTGTAATCAACAGAGTAAAAGATGAAAAAACTTTTGTTTTTAGGTATTTTGGCGATTGGAATCACAATTCCAACGACATCATTATTAGCGCAAAATTCAGTAGATAACCCAGATAACAGTGATCCTCCGGGATTGAGAAGACCTCCTGAATTAAACAAGCCTATTATTCCTGAGCCACCATCACCAACAACGCCGACAGAATATCTTTACCCAGATAACAGCGCAAAACCCGTTTTGCAGATGATTAAAAAAGAACGGGCGATCGGACAATTACGACAGGGTTTAAATCTCAAAAATGCACGGCTTGTAACTTACGCCGATTACATCAAATTTAAAAGTAAACTTGGCGGTGATATCATCGAGAACCTTCAAGTACATCCTAACCGTCGTGTCTGGTTAATTGAAATTGACGCACCAAACGGTATTGATGTACCACAACGAGTCCTTGATGAAAAAACACCACGTCCAGAAAAATTTAAAAAATCCAAAATTTTAATGGTAGTGGATGCAGAAACTGGAGATAGACTAAGCATGGATATCGCAGAAAATCAATAACTTAATTAATACCTAGCGATTATATTAACCCTGACGTTTATTTAATTAATATAAATAAACGTTTTTTTATGGATATAAGTTTTCTGAACTTGCTTTCCTATAATTACTAATTTTCTTTAATAAAATCTCGAATCTCGATCGCTACACCCCCAGCACAAGATTCTATTAAGAGTAAACGAGGAGTTTGAGAGCGATCAGAAGGTCAGCAAACAAACAAAACTTGAATAGTAAAAATTGAGAGAGAAGTTTACCCAGCGTCAAGTTATGTCCGAGACATCACAGCTAGATGTGATTATGCGTCAATTAGATACCTTATCTTTAGTGGAACTGCTAAAAATTAGGACACAAATCGATGCGTTGATTGAAGAAAAATCTTCACTATTGTCCAATATTCTGATTTCTGAAAACTATCGTATAGCAACATCTGTTTCTAGTGAAACGAGAGACATTAATGAAGTGGCTATGACTAACCGATTTACTCCCCTAGCATCGAATGTAACCAAGTTAGATAAATATCAATTTGCTCTACAAATTTCTAAATCGGAAGCAAAAGGGGATGACTCCTTAGAACAGATAATAGAACTGGTTGAGGAATGGATGGTTGATGAATCGGGATATGATGAACAAACGCACCCACAGATTGAGAGTGTAGTGGATTGGCAGCAAACTCTCAATGAGCTAGTTTAATTCGTTGAAATTATAGCTTTTTAAAATAGTTTTAATAAATTCCCGAATCTCCGTCGCTACAAGCCCAGCAGAAGATTCTGGTAAGTCATTTCCCGCATGGGCAATCATTTTTAACTCAACTTTTGGCATCAGTTGAGCATAAACCCGGCTCTTGGCTAAAGCATCTGGTGTATCTTGACCACCTTGTAAAATAAAAACCGGCACATTTATCATATAAAGCCGCTTTTGCAATAATTCCGCCTCAATTTCTGTTTGTCGCCTTTTGAAAAGTAACTGACAAGCTATAGGGTAACGCAACAATTCCTGACGTAATTGTAAATCCTGGGCAATTTTTTCATACCAACCCAGAATTTTAGTGAAGGGAGTTAGCGATCGCAACAATTTAACTATTAGTGGTGGATAATTCAATAATCGCCGCATCTTCCGGCAATGTTCTTCTTGTCCTGGTATCTCTACACCCTCTGGTGCTAACAATACCACACCATCAACTTTTTCTGGATACTTTAAAGCATAGCTAGCAGCAATCCAACCCCCAAGAGAATGCCCTACTAAATAGACTTTTTCTAGCTTCACAGCTTGCAAAAACTCAGATAGACACTCAACTTGTAAATCTATCGAATGATGTATATTCGGATTCTCTGATTCACCAAACCCTAACAAATCAGGTGCAAAGCAATGAAAATCCTGTGCAAGGGACTCCATCACAGATAACCATTGACTGCTTTCATTCCAAGCACCATGTAAAAAAATTATCGGAGTTTTTTCACCAACTTCTCGCCAGAATATCAGCCCTTGAGAGAGCTTTCTCCGGGAGTTACGGAATAGTGTATCCATTTTAATTTAGTAGTTAACTTTTAGCACCATAATAAATAGTCATTAGTCATTAGTCATTAGTCATTAGTCACTTGTACTGCCCTTCTCTACGAGAGGCTACGCCAACGACTACGCTCAGGAACCGCGTACTCGAAGTATTAGTCATTAGTTTTGGACAAATTATAAACACAGAAGTCTGAGGCGTTCGCGTAAGGTCTCGTAAAGCGTGCGGCATAGCTACCCTGATGACGCAGCCTCTCGTAGAGAAGATAGGCTTCCTTAAATCAGAACTTTGGCGACAAATGACAAATGACAAATGACAAATGACAAATGACAAAATATTACTATGCCAATGTTGTCAAGCCCTTCAAGTAGTCTTGCAACTGCCGAGTGTGGTCGTGAGACATCTGTCCTGAAGGTAGGAAACTGGGAGAGAAAGCTTGGATTTCCATCACTTCCAAAGTATCCTGAATCTCCATTGTTCCATGCACTTCGGCTTCAACCACAATACAAATTGAATGGATTCTAGGATCTCGGTCTGGTGCAGAGTAAACTCCTACCAAACGGTTAATTTTCAGCAATTCTAGCCCGGTTTCCTCCATTAATTCGCGGCGAACTGTGTTGGGAATATCTTCTCCCCAATCCACCATACCTCCAGGCAATGACCAAAGACCATTGTCACGTCGCCGGATCAGTACAATCCGACCATCGGGTAAAATTGGGATGATACTAGTACCCGTAATGGGATGACGAAATATAATACCCAATACTGTTTGTCCAACACGCCATAAGGTACGTGTGGACTGCACAACTGCCGGAAAAAAAGCAATAACGTTCAATCTTCAAAATTTTTGTATTGTTTTCTATACTTCTCTAGCACTTACATAAACTCAAGTAATAAAATTTTAATTGAGTTTGGTTTTATACAAATATGTTTGTGGCTTGAGATTTTATTCTCACGATTTACGTAGAATATTATTAATATTAACATCAAGTTTAAATAGAAGCACTGTATTCCTATATACATAATATTTGTTAAATAAAAAAAATTCAGTTTATAACTAACCATTAGCCTTAGCTAAAGCATCTATGACTAATAGTTTTTCAGCACATATTTAAAAAATTAATCTGAATCATAAGTTAAAATGGATAATTCCGAATTGCCAAAATAAAATTAAGTGAAATTTTAGACCGCTACCTAATTCTTGATAATATTGATTGATTTGTTCCAAGAACAACAACTAGCTAGCTAATTTACATCTCTTTGACGGATTTAAATCTAAATAAGGTGTCTTTTTCCTTTAGTTAGGGGACTTCTAATTTAAAAAATACTCAACTATTTCTTGTGGGGTGGGCGTCTGGCGATTGGTGCCAATTTAACGTAGAAACCATGTTCCACAAGGAACTGAAGTTCCTTGCTAATAGCGAAAGTCATCTAAAGATGACTAAATAATCGGAAAAATATTTAGTCTACTTCAGTAGACTTTAGCTAAAAGCCAAAGAACTTTAGTTCGAGGCGGGTGAGTCAAGCTGAAAGTTTTGCTACTTTCTTCTGAAGTTGACACCAATGGCGTCTGGTTCGCCCCACAAGATTGAATAATTTATTTATTAGAAGTCCCTAGTGAAGATAATTAGAAATTGTTATTGACAGAATAAGGTCGAATGCGGTAGACTAGTACACTGTTTAAAGCGTATTGATTGCTGCACTAGGCTACAAGTATATCAATAATATTGGTAGCTGATATTGCCTACGTGATGCCTAGTTGCTACTTTTTTGTTGTTTATTTAATGAGGTGAACATGGCCAAGCGCCGTAACCCGAAAAAAGAAAAGGCGCTACGGAACCAGGCGTATGCCAGAAAGTTTCGTAAACGGACTACTACAGGAAGAATGCAGAGAAGGTTCCAACAAAGACCACCAAAGAGTGAGGAAGAAGAAGGCGCAGCAGCAGCTGACACTGAATAAGCTGTCTGCTTAAATCCTTATTGTTTGGGTTATTTACCTTTTAGGGCGCACATTTATTTGTACGCCCTATTTGTTGTTGGGCGTTAGGCAATTCAATTTTGGATAGGACTTACGCAAGTGTTACAAAAAATAAAAGCTTTTAGTTTGTAGCAAGGGCTACCCTACGGGAACGCTCCGCGAACAGCCCTGATGAAAGAGGACTAAAGTCCTCACTACAAACTCCAAATAATATGCCAGTTGCGTAAGTCCTATTGGATTTTGGATTGACAATTTTGGATTAAATTTTAATCTAAAATCTAAAATCTAAAATTCTTTCTCCCCACTCCCTCTATTGAGCCATTTGAGCGCGGGCGGCTATGAGTGCTTTCTTTACCTGTTCAAAGCCAGTACCACCGTAACTGTTACGGGCTGCCACAACTTGACGGGGAGATATTGCCTCATAAATATCTGCTGCAAATTCTGGGTGGAATTGTTGCCACTCTTCTAAGCTCAAATCTTTCAAGAGTTTACCTGCGTCCTCACAGGTTTTTACTATCTTACCCACAAGGTCGTAAGCTTCCCGGAAAGGAACGCCCCGTGCTGCTAGATAATCTGCTACGTCGGTAGCATTAGAAAAATCTTCCGTCACGGCTTCTGCTAATCGCTTGGTACGAAATTCCAAACCTTCTCTGAGCAAAATCGTCATTGCTTCTAGAGAGGCTTTAACTGTGTTGACGCTATCAAATAGACCTTCTTTATCTTCTTGGAGGTCTTTGTTATATGCCAGAGGTAGCCCCTTCATAATCACTAACATCGCCTGGAGATGACCAAATACACGCCCCGTTTTACCCCGCACCAATTCTGGCACATCGGGGTTTTTCTTTTGGGGCATGATACTGGAACCCGTGGCACAGCTATCTTTGAGGGTGACAAAACGAAATTCTTGAGATGACCAAAAAATGACTTCTTCTGCAAGACGGCTGAGGTGAACCATGATTAAGCTAGCAGCACACAAGAATTCGATCGCAAAATCGCGATCGCTCACTCCATCAAGGCTATTAGCATAAATATGGTCAAAATGCAAGAGTTTGGCTGTGTAGTGGCGATCAATGGGGAAAGTTGTTCCCGCTAAAGCACCGCACCCCAAAGGTGAGATATTGACGCGGCGAGAAACATCTCCTAAGCGTTCCCAGTCGCGTTGCGCCATTTGAAAGTATGCCAAAAGATGGTGAGCTAAACTCACGGGTTGGGCGCGTTGGAGGTGGGTATAGCCAGGAATCAGGGTTTCAACGTGTTTTTCGGCTATATCTAGTAAAACACCTTGAAATTCTCGCAATTGGCTCTTGATTTGTTGGATTTGGTCGCGCAGGTAGAGTCTGGTATCAGTACCAACTTGGTCATTACGCGATCGCGCCGTATGCAGCTTTTTACCCACATCGCCGACAATTTCTGTTAGTCGTCGTTCAACTGCAAAATGTACATCTTCATCTCCAGCATCGACACCAGGCTGAAATTTTTCTTGGCGGTACTCTTGGCGAATTTGTTCTAAACCTGCAACCAGTTGCTCGCCTTCTTTTGGGGAGATTATGCCCGTGTGAGCAAGCATTTTGGCATGGGCTTGAGAACCAGTGAGGTCATATTCGATTAATGCAATATCAAAACCGATACTGGCATTAAAACGAGCGATCGCTGGGTGCAATGCTGATTCAAATCGCTGGCTCCAAGTTTCTTCTTTGGTCATAAATATTTATGAGGGGAGTGGGGGAGTTAGGAGTTAGGAGTTAGGAGTTAGGAGTTTTGGAGTCCTAACTTTTCCCTCGTAGCTTTCAACTCCTAACTTTTATATTTAACCGTAGCTAGTTAGATTCCGAATGATATAGCCAATGACTAAACCAATCAACAATGCCCACACTTGACCTGTTTGTATAAAGTGACTCCAAGATTTTTGAATCTGACCCATCAGGTTTGGGTCACTAACTGTTTGCGCTAGCGGTGTCCAATTTACAGGCAAATGCCAAAGGAACTGAGATATCAAATCACTGTAATGGCTCATATTTGGTGATTAAGAAGTTGGGGCTAGCAAATTTCAGTATCAGATTATTTTTTACATTAATTACTGATATTTACTGAAAACTTGGGTATGACTTTAATGTCTTAACTTAAGATGCAGCCGATGCCAACCGCAATTTCTCGGCAGTCCGCAAAATTTGCCCCGCCAACACTGCTGCGCCAAAACCATTATCGATATTTACTACGCCTACTCCCGCAGCACAAGAGTTGAGCATTGTCAATAAAGGCGCTAAACCGCCAAAACTTGCGCCATAACCGATGCTGGTGGGTACGGCAATCACAGGACAACTCGCTAAACCAGCGACAACACTAGGTAAAGCGCCTTCCATCCCCGCCACGACAATCAACACCGATGCTGACTCAATCAGGTGGCGGTTACTTAATAAGCGGTGAATTCCAGCAACGCCAACATCCCAGAGGCGTTGGACGCAAAAACCAGAAAGTTCAGCAGTTACGGCGGCTTCTTCAGCAACAGGTAAATCGGCGGTACCAGCAGAGAGAATGCCAATTTCACCCGCAAATTGTGGTTCGATGGTAGGAGGAGCGATCGCACAAATTCGCGCCGATTCGTAATATCGCAAACCGCTAACTTTTGATTGCAGTGCGGTATAAACTGCTGGTTCAATGCGAGTTGCCATCACCACTGGATTGCGGAGGCGCATCACCTCCATAATTTGAGCAATTTGGTCGGGCGTTTTACCAGGCCCCCAAATTACCTCTGGGAAACCAGTTCTTAGCTGGCGATGATGGTCAATTTTGGCAAACTCACCCACGGATTCATAAGCTAAGTCTTTGAGCGAGTTTAATGCCGTATCTGGGGTAACTTTACCATTGGCAACCGCTTCGAGGAGCGATCGCAGGGTTTTTTCATCGGTCATTTGTTATTTGTCCTTTGTCATTTGTCATTTGTCATTTGTCATTTGCCCTGACAATTCAGGTCATCTGGAAAACCTCTCTCTAAATCTCTCTCCTAAAAGGAGAGAGACTTTGAATTTCCCCCTTCCCGCATCGGGAAGGGGGTTAGGGGGTTAGGGGGTTAGGGCGTTAGGGCGTGTTTTCAAACTTTTCTTTAAGCACCTTAGTCTTTGGAGATCCCCCCAACCCCCCTTAGAAAGGGGGGCTTTTAGAGTTTCTTTTCCCCCCTTTTTAAGGGGGGTTAGGGGGGATCTTCGAGTTTGAAAACACGCCCTAGGTTTTTGGTGGACTTTTCCACATAAGCTAATCGTCATTCATTTTTCCAGAATGATTCGCTTGTAGTAAGGGCTTCAGCCCTGCTTTTATGCAACTTAAATGCCGATTAGCTTAACCTGAATTGTCAGGTCATTTGCCCCATGCCCAATGCCTCATAACTAATCAATTACTTTAATTTCATGAATATTCCAGAATGCGCCACCAAGGGCAGAAAATCTGATCCCTTCAAAACGATTACGTACAGCTGACAATGACAAGGCGTTAACTAGATAAATAAACGGTAAATTTTCCTGGGTAATCTGTTGAGTTTCGGCATAAATTTCTTTGCGCTTTGCTTCGTCTAATTCCCTTGCTCCTTTAATATAAAGCTGACCAATTTTCGCCTCCCAAGGAGCTACTTCCCAACCCTCAATCGGCTGTTGTCCTGGTTGGGGTTTCTGATTAAACATATGCAATCCACCTTCGGGATTCCAAACGTTAGCCCCATCATTTGGTTCTAATCCACCAGTGAGTCCCATTAGAGAAGCTTCCCAGTCAAGGGAGTCAGAAATTTTGTCTGTAAAAGTATTCCATGCTATCGGCGTGAAATCGACTTGAATACCAATTTTGCTTAGGTGTTGTTTAATCTGTGATCCCATTGCCTCACGAATTTTATTGCCAGCATTGGTGAGCAAAGTGAAGCGGACGCGATTTCCCTCAGCATCTACTAACTGATTTTTGTCATTGTACTTAAATCCTGCTTTTAGTAACAAGTCTTTTGATTTTTTCAGATTGTAATCATAAACTTTTAACCCTTCTTCCGGAGAAAGATAATAAGGACTTTGTACGGAAATTGGCGAATTTTGTGTAGTGCCTAAGCCGCGAAAAGTGTTGTTAATAATTGTTTGGCGGTCAATTGCATAGGCTATAGCTTGGCGAAATTGCAAATTATTAAACCAACGCGATTTGACTGGATTGACCAGTGGTTTCCCATTTCTTTTACCTTTATTAAGATTGAACCAAACAAAGGATGTACTAGTTGTTGGGCCACCATTATAAATTTTGAAATTACCTTGCTTTTCTTGCACTTTGAGTAAAGAAAAGTAATCTGGTGAAACTCCCACACTATCTAACCCAGCAGAACGAAATTGCAACAAGGCGGTATCTGTTGATTCTACAATTTGCCAAACTATCCGTTCAATATAGGGTTGGGATTCTCCTTTAAGCCCTTTGCGCCAGTAGTAAGGGTTGCGCCGGAACACCACACGTTGACTTGTGTCATAGCGCTCTAATTTGTAAGGGCCGTTGACAATAATTTGGTCGGGAGGAGTATCAACACCCCACTGTGACAGAAATATTGGCTTACCTTCTTGGTCTTTAGTTTTTACAGATTTTTCTAGGGTGTGGGCGGGTAAGATTGGATAGCCAGTAGCACTACGTAGGAATGGCGCAAAGGGTTCGGGGACAATAAACTCAACCCGACGTTCATCGATTTTTTTCACGCTTGGTAGCTTACCACTTTCGCCAATCCTTAAAACATCTCTGACATCGGTAGGAATTGCTTTATTAAAATAGATGTCGTTGTAGGTGAACACCACATCATCTACGGTAAGTGGCTGCCCATCAGACCATTTCAAACCTTCGCGCAGAGTAAAAACAATTTTTAATTTATCATCAGAAAATTGCCAGGATTCTGCTAAAGCAGGCTCAACTTTACCCGTATCATAGTTTTCGGTGATTAACCCTTCATAAATGAGCGGAAAAACATTAGGAAACTCTTGACTCAGAGGAAAATTAAAGGTTTTGGGGTCACTGAGAATGGCACTTACCAATTGCGGTACTTGAGCAGATGCGCTTTTAAAGTTAGCTGGGTTGCAAGCGCTAATTGTAAGTGCTATTGCTGAAATAAAAATTATTGGCAACCAAAAATGTTTAATTGACAGAAATATTTTACTAAAAATTTTCATAATTTCAATAGACGAATAGTGTAATTAATTTGATTGAGATTGTAGCCAACCAAGGAAACTTTGAGTTTTATTGAAATACTGAATCCCACTATTTCGTAAAACCTCTATAACTTCGCGTCTGCCAAATTCTTTAGAATTGCTACTTAAAAATGATTTATTTTCATTAGTATGCAACCCAGCATGAAAAATTATACACTCCAAGATTATTCTATCTATAATGTGCTTATCAAAAATTGCTCTACTCAACGTTTCTTGAAAAACACGCGTACTTAATGTAATCATTTCTGATTTGTTTATCAGCTGATTAAAAGCTACATCAAAACGTTCTTTAACTTCGTTATTTCGTTGAAGAAAGCTAGTTCTTGATTGCTCTAGGCGAAAAAGCAGTAATCGTGCATTATCTGAATTATCTCGTTCTGCTTGATTAATTTGTATATCTAACTTGCCGAGGAAATCTAGATTATATTTTTCTTCTTGTTCTAATGTTGTTAATGATTCTACAAAACAAATACTTGGCACTACGATACGTAAAGAAGAGGGTGGATTTTGCAGTAATTCTTGTGCTTGTGAATCTTGCCCTTTAGCAATACTCATCAAGAAATTAGTTTCAACGTAAATTATCACTGCTAATCATTAATAAAGTTGAGTTGTTCCGTCTTCTAGTAGTTGCAATAAACCAATTTCTGTCATTTCCTTTGTGAAAGGTGGTATTGCAGATTTCCAATGATAGGCCAAGTCACGTAGCCAAGCTTCTGTAAGACCTTTAAGGTAAAGACTAAATATTCTTTTGTCGCGGAATTTTGGCTCGTAATGACTAAGCACATCAGCAGTATTAAGACTGATAATTGCCTCTGATAAATTATTGCCATCCCACTTAAAAATCAGAATGTTATTTACATCAATAAGCATGGCAAAAGGAATCAGTATCTTTGCAGCTTGCAAGTAATCAATCAGCCGTAAACTAGCATATTTTTTGGCTTTTGTATCTTGAAAATTGAATGGTAAACCTTTGACTTCAGCTATGAGAATAATTTGTTCCTCTTTGTCTAAAGCAACTAGATCGGGAAAGTCTATATTTTCTATGTTTGTAGCTTGTAAGGCTCTAAGTTCCCACCAAGTTAAGGTTTGTTGGTTACTATAAATCATTAATTTCAATCCTTGTGAGTCTTCGATATTTTTACCGATGTTTCCAAAGAAAAGTTACTCTAAAGCCACTAGCAAAACGACAGCATAAGCACATATACCTTCTTCGCGGCCAACGGGGCCTAATTTTTCGTTGGTGGTAGCTTTGATGCCAATTTGATTTGGTTCTAATTCTAAAACCGCCGCTAATTTATCGCGCATATTATGAATATGCGGTTTTAATTTTGGACGTTCTGCTACTACCACTGAGTCAATATTTCCGATTTGCCAGCCTTGAACCCGAATCAGTTGATGTACTTGAGTTAATAGTACTAAACTATCTGCTCCCGCCCATTTAGGATCGCTAGGCGGAAAATAATGACCAATATCCCCCAAAGATAATGCCCCAAGCATGGCATCCATAATCGCGTGTGTTAACACATCAGCGTCACTATGACCTAACAAACCCAGTTCATGGGGAATTTTAATTCCACCCAAAATTAAAGCGCGATCGCTCACCAATCGATGGATATCGTAGCCGTTACCAATACGAATTTTTGTCATTTGTCATTTGTCATTTGTCATTAGTTATTCTCCCTCATCCCCCTCATCCCCCTCATCCCCTCATCCCCCTCATCCCCCTCATCCCCTCATCTCCCATTTTTCCAAAAGATCAGGGCGACGATCGCGGGTTCTTTGAATTTGTTGCTCGTAACGCCACCGAGCGATCGCGGCGTGATTCCCACTCAGCAAGACATCAGGTACTTTCAAACCGCGAAAATTCGCAGGACGAGTATATTGGGGATAGTCCAATAACCCCTCCTCAAAACTTTCTGCTGTCAGGGACTCCGTTTTGGCCACGGTTCCTGGGATCAGCCGCACTACACCATTAATCAAAGCCATTGCTGGAATTTCTCCGCCAGTCAGAATAAAATCCCCTAAAGATACTTCACGAGTTACCAAATGTAGCACCCTCTCATCCACCCCTTCGTAATGCCCGCAAATAACTACTAACTGGTCATAATTGGTCACCAATTCCTTCAAAAGAGGTTGATTGATTGTTTGACCCTGTGGACTCATCAAAATTACTTCTCTTCGGGGTAGAATTGGCAGCGACTCCACGGCGGTAAAAATAGGTTCTGGTTTCATTAGCATCCCAACGCCGCCGCCATAGGGTTCATCATCTACCTTTCGGTGCTTGTCAGTGGCAAAGTCCCGTGGGTTCACCAAATGTACTTCAGCAATCTGTTTGGCTAAGGCTTTACCCAGCAGCCCAGAATTGAGAACAGAGTTAAAACAGTCAGGAAAAAGCGTAACTATATCAAAGCGCACAGTTATTCGTATTCGAGGACACTAATCTTAAATTTGAATGTCTAGCAAACACCAGCAAGCCAAGGTCGGGCCAAACTCCAGTTAAACTTTATCAATAGTATCTAAAACTACCAGACCTCTTGGATTTTAGATAGGATCGAAAGTTTTTCTAATTACTTAATTTATGTTTAAATGTTGTCACAACTACATTTAAATTAATAATCTTATCAAGTTAACAACTTCCAGGATGCATCGAGCCAGCCTCAGAAAAAAGCGTAGTCTTAACTGCTTGTCCCAAATACGAAAGGGGGAATCTAGCCTCCTAAAGACTATTTTGCCCTGCTGCAAGTGGACAGGTGAAAAACAAGGCGCTGGCTTTGAGGAATGGGAACAAACACGTTTAGACTGAGGCAACGCAAGCGTTAGGCGAAAATTTGGAGAGTGGCTGACCCAGTTCCAAACTTCTAAAAGTGTCCTCTTTAAAGTTGCAAAGCGCAAAAATCATGGCTGCTTCTGAACCTTGTTAAATTCACCTGAAGTTGTTGACAGGAGAAACAAAATGCCGCAATTACAAGCTAAATCGCTAGAAATGAGGACACCCCAAGCAACTAAAACTGCCGTTATGGTTATCGGAGGTGCAGAAGATAAAGTTCACGGGCGCGAAATCCTACGAACTTTTTTTGGACGTGCCGGTGCTAGTAAGGCTTATATTACAATTATTCCATCTGCCTCTCGCGAACCCGCCATCATCGGTGGTCGGTATATTCGCATTTTTGAAGAAATGGGTGCCCAAAAGGTAGAGATTTTAGACATCCGTGAACGGGAACAGTGTGAAGCCTCCCAGATTAAAGCATCCTTAGAAGCCTGTAGTGGGGTATTTTTGACAGGAGGAGACCAGCTGCGTCTTTGTGGCGTATTGGCAGATACGCCAGCAATGGAAATTATTCGTCAACGGGTGAGGGCGGGGCAACTGACCTTAGCAGGCACTAGTGCAGGAGCGGCAGTGATGGGGCATCATATGATTGCTGGCGGCGGTAGTGGAGAAACGCCAAATCGTTCCCTAGTTGATATGGCAACAGGTTTAGGGTTTATTCCGGAAGTAATCGTTGACCAACACTTTCACAACCGTAATCGCATGGGGCGACTGATTAGTGCGATCGCAGCACATCCCGATCGCTTAGGTATTGGCATTGACGAAGATACTTGTGCTGTGTTTGAACGTGATGGTTGGCTACAAGTTATGGGCAAAGGCAGTGTTACCATTGTTGATCCCACTGAGCTGACCCATACCAATGAACCCCATGTCGGTGCTAATGAACCATTAACCGTGCATAATTTACGTCTCCATATCCTCAGCTACGGCGATCGCTTCCACTTGTACCAGCGCACTGTATTGCCTGCTGTACACCGAATCTCCAGCTGACGGGATAGAGTATCTGAGGTTACACTGAGTTGACCATAAATTTTAGATTTGGGATTTGTGATTTTAGATTAAAAGAGCTTTTCGGTACATGGTGGACTAACGTCCCGGTACACTAACGCCAGAAAGTGAGCCAAACAAATCTCAAAGATCCTTGTTCTGCACTGTACCTTTCTTTGGACTCATCTTAGCGACGCGATCGTCAATCTAAAATTAAAAGAGCTAAGTACCGTAGTAGTCTCTTTCAATCCAAAATCGTCAATCTAAAATCCAAAATTGGTTGACCGCACATTTTTTCTTAGCGTAGAAAAATGATAAGAATACCATGTAAAAAGAAAAAACTGTTTGCAACGAACAGTTTAGCGGTCAATTCCAGTAAGAAACTAGAATTTTGGTTCCGAATCTCCATCTACCTATTCCCATGAGAATCCTCAAGATCCAGACCTTACGCGGCCCAAACTATTGGAGCATTCGACGCCACAAACTGATCGTCATGCGCCTCGATTTAGAAACCCTTGGCGAGATACCCTCGAATGAAATCCCTGGCTTTTATGAAGGATTAGTTGAGGCGCTGCCAAGTCTGGAGGGTCACTATTGCTCGCCTGGCTGTCGTGGTGGTTTTCTGATGCGAGTCAAAGAAGGCACTATGATGGGCCATGTCGTCGAACACGTAGCCCTAGAACTCCAGGAATTAGCTGGTATGCATGTCGGCTTTGGTCGCACCCGTGAAACTGCCACACCCGGAATTTACCAAGTAGTGATCGAGTACCAGAATGAGGAAGCGGGACGCTATGCTGGACGAGCCGCAGTGCGGCTATGCCAGAGTATCGTTGATCGAGGCCGTTATCCCAAGGCAGAACTAGAGCAAGATATCCAAGACTTGAAAGACTTCACTCGTGATGCTTCCTTAGGCCCCTCCACGGAAGCGATCGTCAAAGAAGCTGAAAAAAGAGGTATTCCCTGGATGTCTCTGGAAGCCCGCTTTTTGATTCAGCTAGGCTACGGTGTCAACCAGAAGCGGATGCAAGCCACAATGACTGACAACACCAGCATTCTGGGCGTAGAACTAGCTTGCGATAAAGAAGCCACTAAACGCATCCTCGCTGCTGCTGGTGCGCCAGTCCCCAGAGGTACAGTGATCAACTTCTTAGACGATTTGGAACAAGCCATTGAATTCGTTGGCGGCTATCCCATCGTTATCAAGCCACTGGATGGCAACCACGGACGTGGGATCACCATTGATATTAGAACTTGGGAAGAAGCTGAAGCCGGATACGAAGCTGCCAGACAGGTTTCCCGCTCAATTATTGTCGAACGGTATTATGTTGGGCGCGACCACAGGGTACTAGTGGTAAATGGCAAAGTAGTAGCAGTTGCCGAACGCGTCCCGGCTCATGTCATTGGCAACGGCAGATCCACCATTGCCGAACTCATTGAGGAAACAAATCTTGACCCAAATCGCGGTGAAGGACATGATAACGTCCTAACTAAGATTGAACTAGACCGCACTAGTTACCAGTTGCTCGAAAGGCAAGGCTACACCCTAAATAGCGTGCCACCCAAGGGTACTATTTGTTATCTCAGAGCAACAGCCAACTTGAGTACAGGCGGTAGTGCTGTAGACCGTACCGATGAAATTCACCCAGAAAATCTTTGGTTGGCACAACGGGTGGTCAAGATTATCGGTTTGGATATCGCCGGACTCGATATCGTCACCACGGATATTAGCCGTCCTCTTCGGGAAGTAGATGGCGTGATTGTCGAAGTTAACGCCGCTCCCGGCTTCCGAATGCACGTTGCCCCAAGTGTGGGCATTCCCCGCAACGTTGCCGGCGCAGTGATGGATATGCTGTTTCCCAACGAGCAATCTAGCCAAATTCCCATCCTCAGCATCACGGGTACTAATGGCAAAACCACCACTACCCGACTACTAGCACATATTTATAAGCAGACGGGGAAAGTAGTTGGTTATACTACCACTGATGGAACATACATCGGTGATTACTTAGTAGAAGCTGGCGATAACACAGGCCCCCAAAGTGCCCACGTCATCCTCCAAGATCCCACAGTAGAAGTAGCAGTACTGGAAACGGCTCGCGGTGGCATTCTCCGCTCTGGATTAGGCTTTGAAGCCGCAAATGTAGGAGTAGTATTAAATGTAGCCGCCGACCACTTAGGAATAGGCGATATAGATACCATTGAGCAGTTAGCTAACCTTAAAAGCGTAGTAGCAGAAGCTGTATTCCCCGATGGCTATGCGGTACTCAATGCTGACGATCGCCGCGTCGCCGCCATGTCAGAAAAAACTAAAGCTAATATTGCTTACTTCACCATGAACCCCGACTCGGAATTAGTGCGGAAGCACATCCAAAAGGGCGGAGTAGCGGCAGTATATGAAAATGGCTATTTGTCAATTGTTAAAGGTGATTGGACACACCGGATAGAAAGAGCAGAAAACATACCTTTAACAATGGGCGGGCGTGCGCCGTTTATGATTGCCAACGCTTTAGCTGCAAGTTTGGCAGCATTCGTGCAAAACGTCACAATTGAGCAGATTCGTTCTGGTTTAAGGACTTTCCGGGCTTCAGTTAGTCAAACGCCAGGACGGATGAATTTATTTAATTTAGGCAACTACCACGCTTTGGTGGACTACGCCCACAACGCAGCCAGTTACGAAGCTGTAGGTTCCTTTGTACGGAACTGGACTACAGGACAACGGATTGGCGTAATTGGTGGGCCAGGCGATCGCCGCGATGAAGATTTTGTGACTTTGGGTAAATTAGCAGCACAAATTTTTGACTACATCATCATCAAAGAAGACGATGACACACGGGGACGCCCACGGGGTTCAGCCGCCCAGTTAATTATTCAAGGCATCACCGAAGTTAAACCTGATAGCCGCTATGAATCAATTTTGGATGAAACCCAAGCGATAAATAAAGGCTTAGACATGGCTCCTGATAACAGCCTGGTGGTAATTTTACCAGAAAGCGTTACACGAGCTATTAAGTTAATTAAGCTGCGTGGTTTAGCCAAAGAAGAGACACATCAACAAAATACTGGCACAACTGTCATCGATTCCCAAAATGGGATCACACCTTCTTCTGTTGTTAATACCTTGCTGTAGTCAGGAGGAGCCAGTGCGCTGACTCCACAACCCACTACCTCTTCCTACTTTTTGTATTCTGATATCATTTCTTTCTGAGGCTCCGCCAAATTTTCTTGGCTTCTTCTTTTTTTCTTTCTTTACTTTGTGTCCAACTCTTACGAGACGCTGCGCGAACGCAGTTCGTTGCTCATATAGTTTGGCGCATCTTCATGCAGAATTGGTATGACTACTTTTAGGGACTTCCAATTTAAAAAATACTCAACTACTTCTTGTGGGGTGGGCGAGACGCTATTGGTGTCAACTTAACGTAAAACTGCTGTCTTGCAAGGAACTGAAGTTCCTTGCTAATAGCTGAAGTCATCTAAAAGATGACTAAATTCCTCAACAATCTTTAGTCTACTTCAG
>NZ_JAIVFV010000122.1 GCF_020829445.1 Nostoc sp. CHAB 5836 | reverse complement strand
GTTTATATTACTATACCTTGGGGTTCTGGTGGCTATGCTTTTTTTTTGCTGGTAACTATAAACAAGATTAATCATTTATTCGCGTAATACATACGCGAACACTTCTTTTTTGTCCAAAGTCCAATAAAGAAGTCGGAAGTCGGAAGTCGGAAGTCGGAAGTCGGAAGTACAGTTTTGTAACGGGGATTTAGAACAAGACTTACATACTTGCGGCTTGGTTTTTAGCCGGGGACTTAAACCCGCCGAAGTTAGTTAGGAGTTATTATTCTCCCCCTGCTCCCTAATCTCCCTCATCTCCCTCATCTCCCTCATCTCCCCCATCTCCCCCTGCTCCCTCACCCCCTCTTCACCCTATCTTTAACTTTCGATCTAAATAGGTAGACTTTTAAGAATATTATGAAAGTCTATTTGTCGCTGCTAGTATTCATCAGCTAGGAGCGTACAATAAATGTAAATAAGTACATGTAGGGATCATGTAGAGATCATGGGCAATTGCCACCGTAATTACCCAGAATCACTAATTTATCGGCAAAACTTCTAGAGCCATTGTTTAGTCAGTTATATGAATAATGCGAATTAAAACTTAAAGCTGTTACTTTGGTGCTATTTCAGGGAATTATGTAACTGCGCCCTTGAAGATTTTTCAGTAAATTAGCTCAAATGATCAATATAACTACTTTACAAAACTTTAGACGAAACCAATTCAGAGTATATAAACCTATGAATATGCAAGAGAAAACTACCGAAGCGGGAAACACACAAACCGATAAGGTAGAAATCGCTGTCCGCCTAGACTCCGAGTTAGTAGAGCAAATTCAGCATCTCACCAATGACCCAAGTAAAGTGATTGAGGTGGCTATTCGCCAGTGGTTGCGCGGTGAAATTCTCAGAGATGATGAATTGACGCGCACTCCTGTGCGTACCCCTGTTCCTCCTCGCGGTGAATGGAACGATTGATGCCATCAATCAGCTGTTAATAGAAGTTAAAAAAAGTGAAGTTTGCCAATCTAAATTTCAGAATACCAAGAAATACCCAATAAAATACAAAAAAGCTGTAAAAGTTTATGCATAAATTTTGGCAGCTTTAGTAAAATTACGGTCGGATACCCTTTGTCTATCCAACTCAATTAATGACTATTATTGCCAATTCCCAATTGCCAAATGTATTTTCCCAAAATCTGGAATCTATTACCAGTAAGACTGATAGCTCATTACCAACTTTAGGAGCCGAGTTGGTGTACACGCAAGATGGGGCAGGGCGCTATCTGACCTTTTGTTGGCAGCACGGCGAACTGCTGGGGTTAAATACGGAAAAAATAGTTGATGAACTGAACCAGACCCAAACCTTTATCCCGGTGGATAAGGTTACTTATTTGGAACGATTGCACCGGATTTTGACAAGTTTGATGCCGGAAAGGTTTCAGTGTTGGTTTAGCTACCACCAGGAATTATTTGAGTTGGACTTAGTGATTAGTCCGATTATGCCGAGTTTGGCAACGGCTGCTACTACAGTTTTAGTGATGGGACGGTTAGTGCAAGCGACACTCAACAAAAAACGAGTGCGTGTGGCATCAAAAACGCCCACACAAATAGAGTCAGCAATACGATCGCAGCAATACCAAAAACTGGTAAATCAGATTACCAGAAATATTCGCCGGACATTGGATTTAGATATTATTTGGCAGCAAACAGTTGACAGTTTGGGGAAAGCACTACGGCTAGAACGTTGCATCATTTGTCCTTATCAGCCCTCTAGCTCAAAAGTGGAGGTGAAGGCTGAGTATCGCCAGCCAGAAGTAAAATCAATGCTTGGCTCAGAAATAGATATAGCTTCTGACCCTGCTTTTGATCAAGCCTTGGCAACCCTAGAACCAGTTGTGATGGAAGTGCCTGGATACATCGGGTCTGGGCGGCAGAAAACTTTGGTGGTTGCGACTTGCTATCAAGACCAAGCCAATGGATTGGTTGCCTTGAATTGGCACGATGAATGCTACACATTAACAGAATCGGACTTGGAACTGGCAAAAGAAGCAGCAGATCAATTGGGAACTGCGATCGCTCATGCTACTTTATATAAGGAATTAGAAGCAGCGCGTCAAAAAGCCGAAGAAGCTTCCCGCCTCAAAAGCGAATTTTTGGCTAATGTATCCCATGAAATTCGTACCCCCCTCAACGGCATGATTGGCTTCTTGAAGCTGATTTTGGAAGGGATGGCAGATGACCCAGAAGAAAAAAACCAATTTTTGGCAGAAGCTCACCACTTATCGATACATCTGCTGAATATCATCAACGATATTTTGGATATTGCCAAAATCGAAGCTGGCAAAATGGAGCTAGCTTACGCCCCAGTCAAGCTAGATGAGCTATTCAGTCATGTAGAAGGTTTCATGCGTCCCCAAGCAGAAATGAGAAACCTCAGCTTTCGGATGCAAATGCCAGCTACTTCCGATGAAATTATTGTCCAAAGCAACTACCAACGGTTGCTACAAGTTATGATCAATTTATTAGGTAATGCCATCAAATTTACCCATGAGGGCGGTGTCACCGTCAGCGCCGATTTAGTACTCAAAAAAGCGAAGCCGAACTTTCAAGGTCAGGAATTTCCTGGCATGGTGAAAGTACGTGTGGCAGACACTGGCATCGGTGTTTCTCTGGACAAACAAGATAAACTCTTTCAATTATTCTCTCAGGTGGATGGCTCCCGCACTCGCCAGTATGGTGGTACAGGTTTAGGACTGGCAATATCCCAAAAGCTAGTGGAGGCAATGGGTGGCGAGGTACATTTTTATAGTCTGGGGGAAGGACTTGGCTCAACAGTCACATTTACAGTGCCACTATATCAACAACCTGTTATGGTTTCATCTAGTGATAGCGACTCAGACTGTATAGGTTAGAGGTTCTTTGATAAACAGGTTTCGTAAATTCTTTTAGCGATCATGAAATCAGACAGGTTAATTAGTTATGCCTGTGCTTATAGTTTTTTATTATATAAAATTTTTCTACTAATTATTTTCACATCAGGGAGCATCCCGAATGTGCAACTTTAATTTATATACGGGATTTTGACTGACGCCGGAGGATAAAAAAAACGAACCGCAAACGCGATCGCTTCTCCCTACGTCCGCGATAAAATTCTCAAACAACAGCGCACTCCATACCAATGCAAATTAACTGGCAAACTGCCAAAACCTACGAAGATATTCTGTATCAAAAAAATGATGGCATTGCAAAAATCACCATCAACCGCCCCCACAAACGCAATGCTTTCCGGCCTCAAACTGTCTTTGAACTCTACGATGCTTTCTGTAATGCTCGTGAAGATACCACTATTGGTGTTGTCCTATTTACTGGCTATGGACCACACACGGATGGTAAATATGCGTTCTGTTCTGGTGGCGATCAAAGTGTCCGGGGACATGGGGGTTATGTGGATGATACTGGTATCCCCCGCTTGAATGTGCTGGACTTACAACGCCTGATTCGTTCCATGCCAAAAGTGGTGATTGCTTTAGTGGCTGGATATGCGATCGGTGGTGGACACGTCTTACACTTGATCTGCGACCTTACCATCGCCGCCGATAACGCGATTTTTGGGCAGACAGGCCCGAAAGTTGGCAGTTTCGACGGTGGTTTTGGAGCTAGCTATCTTGCCCGCATCGTGGGACAAAAAAAAGCTAGAGAAATTTGGTTTCTCTGCCGCCAATATGATGCACAACAAGCTCTAGAAATGGGCTTAATTAATTGCGTCGTCCCAGTGGAACAACTAGAAGCCGAAGGTATTCAATGGGCGCAGGAGATTTTAGAAAAAAGTCCGATGGCAATTCGGTGTCTCAAAGCTGCCTTTAACGCTGATTGTGACGGACAAGCTGGTTTACAAGAACTCGCTGGCAATGCAACTCTACTCTATTACATGACAGAAGAGGGGTCTGAAGGCAAACAAGCTTTTCTCGAAAAGCGTCCACCAGATTTTCGCTCTTTTCCTTGGTTGCCTTAGAGGATGTTTGAAAAGTATTTCACTGTGATTTTAGGCATTTGTTGATCCCCCCTAACCCCCCGATAAATTGGGGGAAGAATCAAAGTCCCCCTTTTGAAGGGGGATTTAGGGGGATCTAAAACGTTTTGCTACCGATAAAAAAACTTTTAAAACATCCTCTCAGATACAAGTAAGTCGGTGTTAAAAAATCCACTTATGTAACGAAGTGTAAAATCAGCAGAGAGCTTATAAATTTAGTCATTCCAGGGTTTTTACAAAACTCAACATACCTTGATTTTATTGTGCCGACTTACTTAGAGGCAGTTATTTCCTCTAGAGGGGCAAGAGCAGCATTGTCTAAATCTGAGGCTAGGCAGTGAGAAGAAGCTAAAACTGGTGTTGCATCTGGTAAACCCCAAGCATCTTCCAAGGTTTCCCAAGAAGGTGCGAAAGGTGGGAGCGCCAAAGAGCAAGCCTTCCAACTTGCTTGAACTGGCGCTCCCAACTGCTGACAGGTTCCGCCACGGCGACCCTCTGGCTGGTAATGACGGCAATATTTGCAGGCAGACGCTAAAAATTTAATGGGTTTCATTTGGATTCATCTTTAGTGCCGTTTCTGGCTGAATTTCACCCTTATATTTTCGTTCTATGTATAAAGACGGATAAAAGCCCAAAAGTCATTATTTTATATAGGTTTCAGCGATCCCAAGGAAAAAATAAACTTCAGGATATTTTTATAATCTTGTTATAAATTTCAATAATTATTACAGTCGCTGCCTATAGATTTTGGCTAAAACTTATTAGGGATCAAGAGTAAAAGGAAAGCTTTTGATTTATCCAGCTTTTCAACTTCCTCCTTAAGGATAGCTTAAGGGATATGATTTCAGATAAATAGTCTGCAAATACCACATTAGGCATATTTTATCATTCAACGAAGTCAGAAGGAAGAGGGAAGACCGAAGTTGGTCTTGTTTCCTCTGACTTCTCGTGACGGTCGGGAGCAGGGGTTTGAATCCCCTGCTCAATTTTTAATTCAGCAGCATCTATTTGGGTGGGGTTTGAATCCCCATCCAAATTCATACGAATTCCTCCTTCCTTCTTCCTCGTTCCTTGTCAAATATCCTTTTTATTAATAATAGGATTTACGCAACTGGCATATTATTTTGAGTTTGTAGTGAACGCGAGTGCGTCTCGCAGAGACGACTTTAGTCCTCTTTCATCAGGGCTGTTCGCGGAGCGTTCCCGTAGGGTAGCCCTTACTACCAACTAAAAGCTTTTATTTTTTGTGACACTTGCATAAGTCCTAAATAACTTAGAAATATTTGATGTGGTAGCAGCAAGTTACTTGAGGATAAATTATGCTCAACAAATAATCGCTAAAGTATTTTGCTTTTAATTTAAGTAGGTCGGCACAATTAAAGCTAACTGGCTAAGGCTGTCATTTGTCATTTGTCCTTCGTGATTTACAAGGGTTTTAAGCCTATTTACGTTTCGTAACATATTTAGGTTTTTTCACGCCAACTTACTTATAGCGGTTCTCAATTCAGTGCGGTAAAAGAACCCCACCCCCAACCCCCTAAGAGCAAGCGAAGAGGGGGCTTTCGATGTACCTCATGTGATTAGGAAACGCTATAGGTCAGGACTGATTTCCTTCAAAACTGTTTAGCAGCGCAGACAGAACAGACTTCCCAGCGCTGGAGTTCACCGGGTGGGGTGGGACATTGACAGTGGGGACAAAGGGGTAAGCCATGCGATCGCGATCGCATGACCTTAGTCCAATGCTCAAAAGCAGCATTCACATCCTTGGTGGGTGTGGTATCAGGGCTACTAATCTCATCACCAAGGTAACTGGGATGCTCATGGGGCAAAACCGTTTGCTGCTGTTTTCTTTCCACAGATGGATTCTGCCAGCCAGCAGTAGAGAAGCGAATGTCAACCAAAGGCGTTGCCAGCTTTTTATTTAACTTTAAAAGTAGAGATGTGCGACCAAAGGTCAAGTTTTGCGCCCAAGCAGCACTAGAAGTTGCTACCGACAAAACATCGCGCTGAATCGACAATGGTCGAGTATGTGCCGCAACCACTGGCCCAACAACCTCTGCCCAAAACTTGAGCAGAAGTTGAAATGGTTGCTCCTGCCATTTAGCCTGCTTTTCCAGAACGCCTAAAATATCATTAATTGATTTCAACGACATCGTTCAAAGTGGGGAGTGGGGGAGATGAGGGAGATGAGGGAGATGAGGGAGATGAGGGGACAAGGAGAATAACCATGCCTCATCCCCAAGTCTATTTAAATAATTTCCGCTACTATTGTCACAAATATATCCAATACCTTAGCCAATTTTTGAGAACGCCCGCAGAATGCAGGTTTTGGGCTATGGGTTGAAACCTCAATTTTAAAGCCTGAAACCGTTGCTGTCTATGGAATTTAGCTTTATTGTCTAGCTGTGATCCTCTAATTTTGGCGAAGGTATTGATATATCTAAAGTTAATTCCAGCAGTCTACGTTTGAGGCACAGAGGCAATGACTCAAAACCCCCTGAACGGTTCCGGTATTCAATCGTCTAAAACACCTGGGTTGAAGCCAGCACTAGCAGCAGCACTAGCGAGTTTAGAGTTGCCGTTAGATCAAGAGTTAGCTCGATATCGACGCACACGAACTGGTTTGATGTCATCGAACCAGTCCCGTGTTGCAAGTTACATGAGCAGTCAACCCCAGCCTTTGACTGCCATTCTGACAACATCCAGCACAGCTCAGTCATCTGTAACGGAAGTTAACTCCAATGTGCTGGCTGTATCTTTACCTGGCAATCATCAGGAAAACTCAGCGCCAGCTAGGGCAAAAATTGACGTACCACCCGCATCTTCTGTATCTGCAAATCCTCAAAATAACCCAGTGCCAGCTACGGCAAATACTGAGGAACTAAATAATCTCAATGTACCTTCAACCTCTGATTCTGCTAAAACAAGAACTCAACTTCCACCACCTCCGCCTAATTTTACTAGCAGCATCGTGCCAGTAGTTGTTAAAGATACTAAGAGCCAAAATCTCGTGCAGCCAGATGATACCCCTAAGAACCCAAATGACTATTTAGAATCTAGTGAAGCACTACTGCGAAGTCTCACAGAAGAACAAGCAGAAACCAAGAAGCCAATCAATTCTAGCGATAGTCTGCTATCACCTTTAGGTATCGGCTCGATGTTGCTGCTATTGGTGGCGAGTCTTACCTTGGGTTATGTAGTGTTCAATCCCAAAAGCTTGCCACAATGGAATTTAGGCAAGTTGTTTAATGGAAACTCGTCTCCCGCACCAGAAAATACTCAAGAAGTTGAGAGTAATGTCCAACCTCCAATCCAGCCACCAAGCACATCGATGCCCAAGTATCCCAATCTAGCTGCCCAAGAGTTTCCGGAGGTGAGAGACCCCAATGATGTAGTTGGCTTAAAACCCAAAGCCCAGCCAACCCTTGCAGTAGTGCCGAATCCAGTCCTTCCCCAAAACCCCCGAAATGCTCAAGGGGCATTGCCTGACCCCAACACAGCCCTAAAACCGACAAATCCGACCGCCTTAGCACCAGTACAGACGCTACAGCCCTTGCCCCCCACTTCAACGGCAAAAATCTCGCCCAAGCCAATGGTAACCTCACCAGAGCCGAATGCAGAAATCAAACCAGGAACAGATGGGTTCTATCATGTAGTGATAGATAATAAAGGCGCGGCTTTTGCCGAAGCACGGCAAGTAGTCCCCGATGCTTATTTATCACCCAACAAAGAATTGATTTATCTGGGTGCTTTTAAGACTAAAGAGCAAGTAAAAAAACAGATGCAACTGTTACAGACGAGGGGAATTAAGGCACGTGTTCAGCAGCCATGAGTTGCAAAAACCTACGATACCATGAGATCACAGTCCTGAGTTAGGAGTTAGGAGTTGGGAGTTGGGAGTTGGGAGTTAGGAGTTAGGAGTTAGGAGTTAGGAGTTAGGAGTTGGGAGTTGGGAGTTAGGAGTTAGGAGTTAGGAGTTAGGAGTTAGGAGTGCTAAGTACATTGGTGCAAAAAAATCAAGTATGTTACGAAACGTAAATAAGCTTAAAACCTTTACTAATGACGAATGACGAATGACCAATGACCAATGACAAATGACAAATGACAAATGACAGCCTTAGCCAGTTAACTTTAATTGCGCCAACCTACTTAAGTAGTAAAGACAAAATTTTGCTTGTTTACTATCCTATTACAACAATTTTTATACTCAGGACTCTAACTGGAACCCTTAAAATTGGTTAAAGTGCTTAAAAAATGAGGACTTTAGTCCGGATTTTTAAGCACGCTTTGTGCTTACTACGAACTCATCAAAATTAATGAGATAGACTTTAGGCACTCAGCACTTAGCACTGATTATTCAGCACTGAGTTTCGTGAATGGAGAGCCGACATGGAATTAATCAAGCGTATCCTGCGGGTGATTCGCGCTAATCTCAACAGTTTGATCGGTGGGGCAGAAGATCCAGAAAAGATTCTGGAGCAAACTGTTTTGCAGATGCAGGAAAATCTGGTGCAGTTGCGGCAGGGTGTAGCACAAGCGATCGCTACCCAAAAACGTACCCAACGACAAGCAGGGGCTGCCAACTCTCAAACAGAAGAATGGTATCGTCGCGCCCAATTGGCACTGCAACAAGGCAACGAACCTCTAGCACGCGAAGCTTTGACTAAGCGCCAAGCCTATAAAGAAACCACTACAGCCCTCTTTTCCCAGATAGAGCAGCAAAACGATATAGTAGCTAGGCTAAAAAAGGATATGCGATCGCTAGAGTTAAAAATTGCTGAGGCAAAAACTAAAAAAGATATGTATATTGCTCGCGCCCGTTCTGCAGAAGCCTCTTATCGTCTCCAGGAAATGCTCGGCACAGTTTCTGCTACCAGCAGTCTGAGTGCCTTTGAGCGGATGGAAGAAAAGGTTTTGCAGATAGAAGCTAAATCAGAAGCCATCGCTCAACTCAGTAGCGACGACTTGGAAACACAATTTACTTCCTTGGAATCTACTAATGATGTAGATGCCGAATTGGCAGCGATGAAGATGCAGGTTTTAAACCAGGCAGAAAACACGCAGGACAACACTCTCCTCACCCAGGAGAACCAGAAGACGGGGCAGCCTCCCCAACAGCAGTTACCCAAAACTCAGGACTCTTGAAGTTCGCCTAATTACCTCAGTTTCGAGATATCTTAACAAATAAGAGTTGTTAGGAGGTACTGATTCAAACCGGAAAGATTACATTGAAATAGGTAGCTATTAAAAAATAAAAAAGCTAACTGTCCAATAAAAAGCGTAAATTACCCAAGGAAAAACAAAGTTATGGGATTATTCGATCGCATTAAGCGAGTAGTTAGTTCTAACCTCAATGACCTCGTTAACAAAGCCGAAGACCCCGAAAAAATGTTAGAACAAGCCATCCTGGAAATGCAGGAAGACTTGGTGCAGCTGCGTCAGGGAGTAGCTCAGGCGATCGCCGCTCAAAAACGCAGCGAGAAGCAGTACAATGATGCTCAAAATGAAATCAATAAGTGGCAACGCAATGCCCAACTGGCACTGCAAAAAGGTGATGAAAACTTAGCACGACAAGCTCTAGAACGCAAGAAAACTTATACGGATACCAGCGCCGCCCTCAAATCTAGTTTAGATACCCAAAGCACTCAAGTTGAAACCCTCAAGCGCAACTTAATCCAGCTCGAAAGCAAAATTTCTGAGGCTAAAACCAAGAAAGAAATGCTCAGAGCGAGAATCACCACTGCCAAAGCCCAAGAGCAACTCCAAGGCATGGTAAGTGGAATGAATACCAGCAGTGCAATGGCTGCCTTCGAGCGGATGGAAGAAAAAGTCTTGATGCAAGAAGCCCGGGCCCAGTCAGCAGGAGAGTTAGCCGGTGCTGATTTAGAAAGCCAATTTGCTCGGTTGGAAGGTAGTAGCGATGTTGATGATGAATTGGCAGCTTTGAAAGCCCAAATGTTACCACCCGCTACTCCCCAAAATCAAGCCCAACTGCCACCGCAATCAGAAACCACTGCTCCTAAGTCTAAGGAGGTGGTTGATGCTGAGTTAGATTCCCTACGCAAGCAATTGGATCAGCTGTAAGTAAACTGGCATAAATAAACTTTCGTTATGTTACGAAACGTAAATAGGCTTAAAGTCCTTACTATAGCGGTTATCAATTGCATGGAATACAGACCTAACCCCCGGCCCCTTCCCTTCAAGGGAAGGGGAGTAAGATTCAAAACCTCTCTCCTAAAAGGAGAGAGGTTTGGAGAGAGGTCAAAACTGTACTGCACCCAAGCCAGAACCGCTATAATGACCAATACAACTCTATCAGAGGCTGCACTTCGACTTACCTCGACTCCGCTACTTCGACGCCGCGCTTGGTGAGTTGACGGTGAGCATCTCGACTTTGCTCGTTGGCGTAGCCTAAGAAGAGAAGGGCAGTACAAGTGACAGCCCTTGCCAGTTAGCTTTAATTGCGCCAAGCTACTGAAAATTGGTAAAAGACTTATTTGAAGCAGTCCCACGCCTGTTGGCTGTGGGATTTTATGTCATTAGTCAATAGTTAACAATCAAAATAACTATCAATTATTGACTATGGACTATTGACGACTTTGGGATAAAGTATTGTGTGTGTGCCAACTTTGATCGCCACCTGATGGAGACTGCAATGAGTAAGGCTGTAATCACCATAACCGATGCTGAGTTTGAAACCGAAGTGTTAAAAGCCGAGCAGCCTGTATTAGTTTACTTTTGGGCTTCCTGGTGTGGGCCTTGTCAATTGATGTCGCCCCTAATTAACTCAGCTGCTACTAAATATAGCGATCGCCTCAAAGTCGTGAAAATGGAAATTGACCCCAACCCACTCACTGTTAAGCAGTATCAAGTGGAAGGTGTACCCGCCATTAGACTATTCCAAGGCCAGGAAGTTTTGATATCCAGCGAGGGAGTCATCGGTAAAGATAAACTACTCGCTCTCTTAGATACGTACTTAAATAGTCATTAGTCATTAGTCATTAGTCATTAGCAAATGATCAAAGACAAAGGACAAAGGACAAAGGACAAATGACTAATATGCAATTTGCCAAGCGTTTACAACCTCTGAAATCTAATGTATTTGCCGATATGGACAGGGCCAAGGCAGTTGCTTTGGCTGCTGGACGAGAGGTAATTGATTTGTCCTTGGGGTCTTCTGATTTACCAGCCGAGTCTCATGTCATCGAGGCGATCGCCCAGTCTCTTCACGATCGCAGTACCCACGGCTATCTTTTGTTTAACGGTACTCAAGGGTTTCGCGAAGCCGCAGCCAACTGGTATGAACAAAAATTTGGCATCAAAGTTGATCCCCAAACTGAGGTACTACCTCTGATTGGTTCTCAAGAAGGTACAGCCCATTTACCCCTAGCAATACTCAATCCCGGAGATTTTGCCCTATTACTCGATCCAGGTTATCCCTCTCATGCGGGGGGAGTCTACCTAGCCAGTGGTCAAATCTACCCAATGCCACTACGGGCAGAAAACGGCTTTTTACCTGTGTTTGCTGATATTCCTACCCCAGTCTTGGCCCAGTCGCGGATGATGGTATTAAGTTATCCTCACAATCCCACAGCTGCGATCGCTCCTTTATCTTTCTTCCAAGAAGCTGTCGCCTTCTGTCAGCAACACAATCTCGTCCTAGTTCACGATTTCCCCTACGTAGATTTGGTATTTCCAGAAAATGGGGAATGGGTAGACTCTTCTGGTAATCCCAAATCCAAAGTCCCTTCAATTCTGCAAGCTGATCCAGAGAAAAGCGTCTCAATTGAATTTTTCACCCTTTCCAAGTCCTACAATATGGGCGGCTTCCGCATTGGCTACGCCATCGGTAATGCCCAGTTAATTCAAGCCTTACGCCAGGTAAAAGCCGCCGTCGATTTTAATCAGTATGGGGGGATTTTGAATGGTGCGATCGCAGCCCTAACTGGCCCTCAAGCTGGCGTAAAATCTGCTGTCGCTACTTTCCAAAGACGACGTGATGCTTTTCTCAGTGCTTTACACCACATTGGCTGGAATGTTCCTACTCCCCAAGCCACAATGTACATCTGGGCAAAATTGCCCTCATCTTGGAGTCAAAACTCCATAGAATTTTGTACCCAGCTAGTCAAAGAAACTGGTGTCGCCGCTTCCCCAGGTGCTGGCTTTGGCAAATCCGGGGAAGGGTATGTCCGTTTTGCGTTAGTGCATGAGCCACCTTTGTTAGAAACTGCTGTGGAAAGAATTGCCCAGTTCCTTCATTAAATTTTTTCTCCAGCTGAACGCCCAAAATTTTTGGCGGTAAAATCTACGAATAGAACACAATACACTTGGGTTAAGCATTTCCTCCTTCTCTTCTCTCTGTGTTCTCTGCGCCTCTGTGGTTCCTAAAAAAAAGAGTTTCAGCCCTTTTGTGAACCGTATTGAGTCCTATCTTTGTTGGGTAACCCATTGCTCAACCCAACCTAGACATTTTTATTTTTAGTCTTAACCGAACCGTATTGACTGTGGAATCAATACTGCGTAGGTTTTGGAAAATCGTAGGTTGGGTTGAGACTCTGGGAAACCCAGCAGAGCCCCCCAAATGTTGGGTTTCGTTCCTCAACCCAACCTACACGGGTTAAGGTTTTTGGGCAAAACCTACGCAGTATTGACTGTGGAATGAGCTTTCTGACTTAAGTTGATACCAATGACAGATATGCTATTTTGATTATTTGTATTTTTTATAACTATGTATTTAAACAAAAAACCGTAATTAAACGTATAAAAATCTCAAAACATTCTTCATCTTTTCATTGATAATCAACAGAAACTTTACCCAATTAGGTCTTCCCGTTTCTTAAACTGGGTTTGTGCGCTGAGATACCAAGTATGGCTAACAATGCAGGTCGCGTTTTTAAGCAGTTGTATTGCCAAAAAGCCTGTAGTCAAGACAGCCCAAGCCTAAAAACGGCAGTAGTTTAAAACCTAACTTTCAAACGAGCAGAGACTTGAAAACAATGAAAACGACTTTTCACAAACTTGTAATTGGTGCTTCAATGGCTATTGGTGTGAGCGCTCTTGCCACAGTACCAGCACAAGCTGGAACGCTCACTGGTGCTAGTATCGGTGGAACAGCAGCAAGTGATTATTTAATCTATGATTTCCAAGGTAACAGCGCCAAGGTTCTAGACAAGACCTCCGCAAATGTACAAAAAGTTCTGGATGGAAACGCCGCAAATCCTACTGGAAACGTAGAGTTACGAGCTAGTAGTGAACAAGGTGGTGTTTTTGATTTTACCAAAAACACCACCTTGACAGGGCAAATTGGTGGCAAAAGTATTACCTTGAGCAGCATGACAGCAACAGACTGGTTTAGTACTGCGTCAGGATCAAGTACAAGCTATGGAGCAAATAACTTTGCAAATACTTGGTTTAACGAATTTTATAATGCAGCTGGTCTAGCAACCAATGAATCTGCAATTAAATTGGCACTGAATCTACCTAATTTTACCCCTAGCTGGGTTCTTCGCCAGCAAGCCTTTAACGCATTTTTCAACATCGGTGGTTTCCAACGCTCCAGCGACCCTAATATCTCTTACGTTAATCAAAATGACACCACTGGCGAAATCAAAATTGGGTTAGCTGGTCACTTAAATTTAAAAGATTACTATGCGCCTTTGTTAGGAAACTTTGGTAATTTTCTCAAAAATGGATTCCAAGCTAGTGAAGTTGTTAAAGTTACCTACAATAACAAGACTGATTTCCTTTACAGCTTTTCTGCTACGGCAAGTGGGCTAACCAACATTTCAGGACAGGGTGCTGATGCAAATGGCAACTATGAAGTTAGCATCAAAGGCGTGCCTCCCGCAGCAGTACCAGAACCATCAGTAATGCTTGGTCTGTTGGGTATTGCTGGTCTGTTTGCTACCCAACACAAATTAAAAAAAGCATCTATTTAAGATTGCGGGTTCAAAACTACAAAAGACATAGGAGTGAAAAAGAATTGTTTTGACGTAGCACTGCTACGTCTCTACAAGGGTTCTGGGTAACGCATATTTAATTTCACCAGATGTCTAAAGAAGTAAGGGGGCTATTAGCTCCCTTTTTTGATGAATAATTCCTTTGAGCATAAATAGTCGGTGAAAACGGCACGATAAAATAATTTTTCTTAAAATAGAGAAAGATTACCTAATTTTGGTTGTGGCAATATCTACTCAAATACTACCACTGGTTAAAGAGCCAGAACGATTGGAAAACCGTCTAGCTGAAATACCACCAGAACCTGGGGTTTATTTCATGCGGGACAGGAGCGATCGCATTATATATATAGGTAAATCACGTAAGTTGCGATCGCGTGTCCGTTCCTATTTCCGGGATGGCTACAACAAGAGTGAACGCATCGCCACAATGGTCAAGTTGGTGACAGAAATTGAATTCATCGTCACTGATACTGAAGCCGAAGCCCTAGCGCTAGAAGCCAATTTGATTAAGCAGCACCAGCCATACTTTAATGTGCTGCTCAAAGATGATAAAAAATATCCCTATCTCTGCATTACTTGGTCAGAAGATTATCCGCGAATTTTTATTACCCGTAAACGTCAATTCGGCAAAGAAAAGGATAAATTTTACGGCCCTTATACTGATGCTGGTCTATTGCGAGAAATTGTCCGCATCTGCAAGCGCATCTTTCCCCAGCGACAACGACCTCAACCACTTTTTAAAGACCGTCCTTGCTTGAATTTTGATTTAGGGCGTTGTCCAGGTGTGTGTCAAAAGCTGATTTCACCAGAAGAATATCGCAAAATTGTCCAAAAGGTGGCGATGGTATTCCAAGGGCGAACTCAGGAACTAATTGATATTTTAACTCAACAGATGAACGCTGCTGCTGAGGACTTGAATTTTGAGTCAGCAGCACGGATTCGTGATCAAATTTCTGGGTTAAAGTCGCTGACAGCTGACCAAAAAGTTTCCTTACCAGATGATACTATTTCACGGGATGCGATCGCTCTGGCAGCCGACGAACACCACGCTTGTATTCAACTATTCCAGATTCGTGCGGGTCAATTGGTAGGACGTTTGGCGTTTGTAGCGGATGCTCACGCAGAATCTGGAGCTATTTTACAACGAGTTTTAGAGGAACATTACCAAACTGCTGACTCCGTGGAAATACCCTTAGAAATTCTGGTGCAGCATGATTTACCAGATGCAGAGATATTGGCTGATGTCTTAACTCAACGTAAAGGCAAAAAAGTCACAATCTTGACTCCTTTGCGGCAAACTAAGGCAGAATTAATTGAGATGGTAGAGCGAAATGCTCAGTATGAATTGCAAAGAATGCAGAAATTTGGCGATCGCAATCACCAAGCAATGCAAGATTTAGCCGCCATTCTCGATTTACCAGATGTACCGCATCGCATTGAAGGTTATGACATTTCCCATATTCAAGGGTCAAATGCTGTAGCTTCGCAAGTCGTGTTTATCGACGGATTACCCGCAAAACAGCACTATCGCCACTACAAAATTAAAAATCCTGCGGTGACAGCAGGACACTCAGATGATTTTGCTAGTCTTGCTGAAGTCATCCAACGGCGGTTCCGTAAATATGGGGAAGATCAGCAATTAGGACGTTTGGGTAATCCTGACTGGCCCGATTTAATCATGATCGATGGTGGTAAAGGTCAATTATCATCAGTTATCGCCATCTTGCAAGAGATGAACTTATTAGAAGACTTGCGAGTTGTCAGTTTAGCAAAACAGCGAGAAGAGATTTTTTTACCGGGAGAATCTAAACCCTTGACAACTGATGCAGAACAACCGGGGGTACAGTTATTGCGGCGGCTGCGGGATGAAGCGCATCGGTTTGCAGTCAGTTTCCATCGTCAGCAGCGTAGTGATAAATTGAAGCGATCGCGTTTAGATGAAATTCCTGGTTTAGGACATCATCGACAAAAGCAGCTACTAGGGCATTTTCGCTCAGTTGATTATATTCGGCAAGCAACAACTGTACAACTCGCTGAAGTCGCAGGAATTGGGCCGCATTTGGCTCAAGAGATTTACGATTATTTTCATCCATCTTGATATGGGTGAAAAGCACACAACATCAGTATTTGAAACTTTCAACAAGTAAAGTTTTAATTTCAACGCAGCAGTGTTAAGCTGTTCCACATTGAAGTTGCATAAGCTGGGCAGGCTTTTCGGCCCACCCCACAAGAGTTATATTTAATTCGATTATACAAATTAGATGTTTTTTACTTACTTGGCATCTATGCTGTAATATTGATCGTCAAAAGTTGTCGAATTCTTCAGTGCTTCCTTATAAAGCCAAAACATCAGGTATATGCCAAAATATTGTTGTTTTTCTTGTTCGTTATAAGGCACAAATTTTTCAGCCTGTTGATATCGTTCTAACGCTTGCCGAAAGTTCTTTTTTGTCACTTTCTCTCCTAATGCTTGAGACAGCAATTGCCATAACGCAGACCCTACATCCTTTTTTATATAATCGAGACAGTAACCGCGATCGTTGGCAAACTGTTCGTATGTCTGGTTTTCATAAGACGCTTTTAACAAATCACTTTGTAAATCAGTCAAGTGTCTACCAGATGATTTCGATACCACTTTATCAGCAATAGTTAATAACTCTTGAGTGTTCATAGATAATACTAATCTGATGAATTTTATGCAGATGATTTATTATTAGTTGATATAGCAATCCAATTTGATTGATAAATTTACTCGTAAAAATAGGCAACACGAAATAAGAAAGGTAGACGAGTAGGACATTTTTTCAAAAATCAAAGAGGAGTACTATGAAATTTATTAAATTGAAACAGTTTCAAGTATTTTCTACTTAAATCTCGCTAATAATACTTAAGTAAAAAACGATTATACTGAGAGCTAATTCGTTTGTTCTATAAGTTTGAACTTTTTCATTATTGGTTTGTGAAATTAGCTTTGATTGTTCAATACTGGGTTTCAATTTTTTACAAGAGTCAAATTTCCTAATGCAGTTACTAAGTGTTATTACTTGTTGGTAGTAGAAGCACGTCCTTTTTTATGGATAGTGATTCTACGTAGTAATAGCTAGTCTATAACAAACTTTAGTAACATTGACTAATTTATGAGAAAGTTTATTTTATCTTTAAAAAATTCCTTTAGATTGACTAATTTATCAAAAATTTTATCTAGTATTTATTTTCCCTTTAAAGAGTTATCATCGTTGCTTTAAAAAGTTGATTTTTATGTTCTTCTCAAGAGAAACTCATTCATACATAAAAATGCTGAACTATTAACATATAAATCAATACGGTTCAATTAAAGCTAAAACTCTCAGTAAAAGTCAGTTTTTTTAACAAAGTTTAGGGGTTTAATTCCTAGCCTTTTGATGGCAGCACGTTTTGTGTTGGGGTCTAAATCCCTATCACAAAACGTAATTGCGAACTTGTGCCGACTTGTACTGAGCGGCGTCGAAGTAGCGAAGTCGAGGTATTGCGAAAAAGCGAACTTGTACTGAGCGTAGTCGAAGTAGCGCAGTCGAACTGCGTAGCCGAAGTATTGCGAATTGGTTTAACGAATCCCCATCGCGTAGCGTCTCCTCCTGGGAGAAGGACGCCAACGCGAGTGCGTCTCGTAAGAGTTGGACGCAAAGAGAAGAAAGAAATGCTTAACTGAACTGTATTGTCCAATAAACTAGGATAAAGGTTTGAGGAATGTTTCTGCTGCTGAATTGGCGTAACCCGTCGTAGACATTGCGATCGCAAGTGCTTGCAGAAATTTCCGCCGATAACAGAGATGCAGCCAAGTAGAAAAACTTGACTAAAAGCTTGATATAAGAATGTTATTTGATTTTTTAAAAGTCAGATTAGTTGAAGCTTTATTTAAACTAACATTAGAATCTCATACCCATTCTTTGTGAAGTTGCATAGAATTTGACCCCACACGCCAGATGCACAACGAAGGGGAGACCCCATGCGCGGCATCGTCTCCCCAAAGTCGCCTCACGAAGAGCAAAGAGGGGAAAATCCAGTTTCCTCCCCGAAATCGGGGAGGGTTAGGGTGGGGTTCTTTATTATGCAGCTTCATATTAAATTGGTATAAGGACATTAACATAAATCAAACTGTAATCCTAGATTTTCTCTACGAATCTTAATCTTTGCCAATCTCCCACTTAATCCCACAAAACCCCCCTCGTGTTTTTTTTTGCTCTTTGGGAATATTGATTTGTGATGAATAACGAACAGCAAAAGTTCTAGTAAATCACCACTTTCAAGAGTAAATTAAGTGGCAAATACTACAGATAACAATGACATTCATTCTTGTTCTAGTGAGGTCAAACACCAAATCAGTAAACCAAGTAAGTCTGCGTAAAAATTTGTCGTTGAGATAAGGCAGTAGGTAGGAGGTAGGAGGCAAGAAGAAAGACAGTTTTACCTTAATTTATCTTTCTTTACAGAATTTGGTTCTATTCTGCCAATTTACTTAATCAATGACTCTTAACATCCTTCCTTTGCAATATCTAAAAAACTTCAAATGTTTAAAAAAGCTCTACGACTATTCACTAACCATTCCTTACTATGTCTACTGGGAGTAGTTAGCATAAATCTCGAAGTTCAAGCACAATCTGTTACTAACTCTGTTAATTCTCAATCTCAGCCTAATCAAGAACAGAATCTTGATAATCAACAACGGAACTCTGCTGCAATTAATCAAACAGGAGTTTATAACCTTGGAGAATCCGCTACTTATAAGATTCAAGGGGTAGCTGGAATAAATGTTGTGTGTCCGCGACCATCTTTAATATTAGGGACTGCTTTGAGTTCCTATGACGGGATTAGTTTCTCTAACAATGCCTCTTATGCTGTGAATGCTGCTATAGTTTTCCCTCTGGGTGGAAGTCTAGAAGGTACTTGTAAGCAAATGGCTGAAACTATTTCTCGTAAGACTCAATATGATGTAGAGATTATCAATGCTCGTGCCTGTGCCGAACTAATCGGTGCTGGTATCCAACTAAACCCCGACAGCTTTCCTACTATTTCTGCTGTCTGTAAAGGGGTTGCGATAAACAGAACTAATACAAATGAACCTAACAAACTTCCCAGGTTCCAGTCTCAAGAATTACCTAAAAACGAGACTGAAAAAGACAACTAATTTACAACAAGGATCAACTGATGAAAAAAGTTCTTGGTTTGGCTATTCTTGCTACCTTATTAGCTACCCCTGCTTTTGCTGGCGAAACATATGTCCGTAACGAAGATTCATGGAGTAACAGCGTCACAAAGACCGATTTAAGACTTGATTCTTATACTTCTTCACATCGGGATGAAAAATACAGTTCTTCGGCTGATAAGATTTACATCGATGGCGATGTTAATGTCGGCAAAAACTATGGTGGTGCTGAAACAATTTCCTATAATGAATTTACCGTTCATACAGCAAGTGCTGATCTGTATGGTAAATATAGTGAAACTAATTGGACTAAGGTTGGCGGTACTATTAATACCACCACTAACGCATATACTGATGCTCACGAAACTACCGCAGGTGTTCGGTAATTCTTAATAGTAGTTGATGTAATTTAAAAAGATTCTAGGGTGGTAAATCCACCCTCGAACGTCTTGAAGTTCCTTTGGCTAGATTAGTTTATCTGATAAAGGCAACTAATTTGTAATGAGGGCAAAGTAATGAAGAAAGTTGTCGGGTTAGCTATTCTTGCTACTTTGTTTACTAGTCCTGCTTTAGCAGGTGAGACTTTTGTTTTGAACCAGTGGACAATTAAGGGGAACAGAACAGAGACTAATATAAACATCGATACTGTAACTAATTCAACTCTCGTTCAAGATTATAATTCTTGGTCTGACAAGATGTATATTGATCATACTGGTGAAACCGAATATAACAATGGTAATGTTAGAGAATCGGTTAAAAATTTTACTGTTCATCGGACTGGATCTTACTTGAATGGTAGTTTTCACCAAGATATGACGAATAGAGTATGGGGTACAGTCAATACTATTATGAATACCTACACCAGCATCCACGAAAGCAGTGCAGGTATTCGTTAGTAATCACCTCGCTTGATACAGGAAAAAATTGTAGGGTGGTTATTCCACCCTTTTTTTATGAAATATTCAATATTGTTAGCTGTTGCTTTATTGGTATGGGTTACGTTTATCTACTCTCATCGAACTGTTTCTATTACTCAAATCCCTACCTTCTTTATGAATTCTCTTTTCAAAGTGTTTAATCAAAATCCTCGCGAGACTATACAGATTCAACAGATAAATTTGCCAGATGAATTCAGGGAAAATTTATATAACTCTATATCTACAGGTATGTCCTATGATGAAGTTCGTTCCATTATAGGCTGGGATGGTATCTTGATTTATGAAAACAATATCGACTCTGCTAATGGAAAAATACATGAGAAGGTTTACCAGTGGAACAATCAAGATGTTGATTTCACTGATTCCGAATCTCAAAGAGCAGATGAGATGAATCCATATTGGAGCGTCACACTTAGATTTCAAAACGATATTCTCATCAATAAAGCATCCTTTAACCTACAACCTTAGTACAGCTTTGCATAAAATCGTGGCGAATTGAGGGTTGAAATTTAAACGCATAGGCGCTTCTCTACGAGACGCTACGCGAACGCCTTCCCGCAGGGTAGGGGCGCAAAGGGAAGCGCAAAGGAACGCAAAGAGAATTCGCTACGAATTAATGAAACGCTGTACTTAGAGGGGCGATCGCCAATAGTAGCTGCATAAGATGATTAGGGACTTCCAAATAAAAAAATACTCAACTACTGATTGTGGGGTGGGCTTTTCGGCCCACCCCACAAGATTAGGTAATTTATTTGTTGTCAGTCCCTTAGCTGCCAATACTGCGTAGGTTTTGAGTCGATCCCCCCAACCCCAATACGGTTCACAAAAGGGCTGAAACTCTTTTTTTTAGGAACCACAGAGGCGCAGAGAACACAGAGAGAAGAGAGAAGAGAGAAGGAGGAAATGCTTAACCCAAGTGTATTGCCCCCAACCCCCCTTTTTTAGGGGGACTAAGGGGGATCTGCAATTGATGTTGCACCTTAACCGAGAAGTATTGCCTTAGCTGCACTCGAACTGGCAAAGTGATTGAGGCTTATGCCTCTGGTGTTCACGCACATCGGTAGATTATAAAAACTAAAAATTGGAGAATGTTTTCTCTAATTTTTAATTAGAAAGTTATTTATCAGGAATTTTGAAAACTTTACAAGTTGTCCTTCTGTTGTCTAAGTTATTGTTGTTGTATTGCTTATAGGCTGGCATAATTGCCCTATTCATTGCCCTTAAAGAATTAATCTATCTTGTTTTTTCAAAATGAGTAAACATACAGCGAATATACTGCTATCCATAAATTCTTTGTAAAGTT
>NZ_JAIVFV010000121.1 GCF_020829445.1 Nostoc sp. CHAB 5836 | reverse complement strand
TTTGTCCACTGTGATGCAAGTATTTTGGGCTATTTTACCTCCTTGTCTTGCACCTGAATATACTTCTAGAGTCTGATAATTTAGATACTGTCACCTTTTCTTTCTTTTTCAGCAAGCCCTACTTAATTTAAGCACGCCAACGGAGTATTTGACCCTTGACAGGATTCACAAATTCTCGTTCTTCAGCAACAGATCGAGCATATTCCCGCTTCAATTGGTAATACCACTGCGCTTGCATATCTGAGTCCTTAATCAATCGCAGCACCGGATTATATTTCAAACCAATTTGCTGTTTTTCTACAACCGTTCGGTCTTGGCCAATGAAAGTCCGCGCCAGCACGTGTAACAGTGGCTTGAAAAATCCCACCCAAGGAAGTGTCCAGTAAAGAGCAAAAGTTACCTCAGTTTCTGTGTCTGAAATCGGTGTAACTGCTGTCAAATTAACGACTCGATTGTTACCAATGGTGGTTTCTTCGATTCTGACTCCAGGTAAACGAAAGGAAATCTCTGTTTCCGGGACACCACCGCCAATCAGCCAATATAATCGACCCCCATTGGCTGGTAATCGGTGTCGTCGCATCGTAAAGCCGTAGGGCGAAGCATCAAATTGCTTCACTTCTTCGTGCAATTGCTCATTTCGCCACCACCAAGCGCGATGAACGTAGGGTGAATGAGCCGGATCCATCAGACCTACCACTGCATGATCTATAAAACAGGGGAATTTTACCACCTCTACGAACTGGTGAGAGCGATCGTCAAACCCAGGAATTACTGGAATTTCCATCTCAGAAGCAGGTTGAGGGTTATCGGGATCAGCCATGTATATCCAGATATTCCCTTGGGCTTCGCGAACTGTATATGACTGCACGTCGAAGCGACTCAAATCCATCTGCTGTTCTTCCACAAGAGAAGGTATGGCAGTACAGCGTCCAGCCGAGTTAAAGCGCCAACCGTGGTAACAGCATTCAACTTCCTGCCCATTGAATCTACCACAACTCAGGGGCACACCACGATGGGGACAAATGTCGGTCATTGCAGACACTTTGCCATCCTGGTCACGAATTAACAGCACTGGTTCTCCCAAGAAAATGCGGCTGATCATCATACCTGGCTTAATTTGATTACTAGGCAGAGCATAGTACCAAGTATTACGTAATACAAAATTATCGTTATTTTTCATAACTAATACTAAATTGAGATGACTTTTAATCTAAATAGGACTTACGCAAAAACCCTCTCAAACTCTCATTCCTCCGTGAACTCTGCGTCCTCTGTGGTTCGTTTTCCGTTGCCTTTGCGTAAGTCATACTAAAATCCAAAATTGGTATATGTGAAGTTGGATTATTCCCCAGAAATTTGTACAAATACTGTTCTTTTACGCGGCCCATCTAACTCAAAAAACAACACAGATTGCCAGGTTCCCAAAGCTAATTTACCATCCACAATGGGAATTATCTCACTAGTGGTCAGCATCATTGCCATTAAATGAGAGTGAGCATTAATCGGTTCATCTTCTGGAACATCCCTTAGATGCAAGTCATTATGCAAATAGCTGTCTGATTCAGGTGCTAACTTTTGCAAAAATATTTTTATATCTTCTAATAATCTGACTTCATTTTCGTTGATAGATAACGCTGTTGTCGTGTGTTGAGAAAATACTAAAACTTGCCCATTTTTAATTGATGCTGAAGCAATAAAATCTTTAATTTGTGGCGTGATATTATGAATATTAATTTTTGGCTTAGTTTCAATTTCAATTAACTTATGAATAATTGGCATCTGTTAAATTTTATATTTGGGATTGAAGGAAAAATCTAAAATCGTTCGACTGAACGCTCACTACAAGTCTAAAATCCTTGCATTGAATCCCTGCTCCTAACTATAGTTTCCAGACCTTGCACTAATCTCTCTATACCTTCTTTTGCTGTCTCTTTTTGCAGCGCCCCATAAGCAACGCGTAAATAGCAGCCATTATCCATACCAAAAGTTGTACCTGGAATAACTGCTACTTTATATTCCTGGATAAGTCTTTTGACTAACTCAAAAGCATTCATTTGGCTATGAACTTTGAGGAAAAAATAGAAGGCGCCATTAGCGGGGGTAATGGTACATAAGCCTTGTAGCTGATTAAGGGAGTCTAATACTAGTTGGCGTACTTGAGCGATGCCTACGGCTGGCTGCGCCAACGCTCCTATATTACTCTTCAAATACTCCTCTTTCGCCTGCAATGCTCCTAAAGCTGCATATTGAGAAATGACTGGTGGACAAATCAAAATTGTATCCTGGACTTTTTTGACGGCGACAAGTAGGTGTTTGGGAATCACCATGTAGCCAATGCGCCAGCTAGCAAAGCCGTATGCTTTGGAAAGGCTATAGAGAGAAATAGTGTACTCACTACTATTATCAAATGCACCAGGGGAAATATGTTTTACCCCGTTATAGGTAAAGTATTCATAGGCTTCATCGCTGATGTGGTAAATACTGTGAGTACCGCAAATTTGATTTACTTGGCGCAATGCTGTTTCAGAATAGACGACTCCAGTTGGATTATTTGGTGAAATTGTGACTACAGCCCGTGTTTTGGGAGTAATTGCTTGAGCGATCGCTTCTGTTCGCAGTTGGTAATTTTCGTCTGTCGCCACTAACACAGCACGACAACCAGCCATTGCGATCGCCATTTCGTGATTAAAATAGTAGGGTGTATTCAAAATAACTTCGTCACCTGGGCTAGTGATAGCAAGAATGGCATTCATAAATCCCATATTGCTCCCTGCTGTCACGACAATGCAGTTTTCCCCATTGATTTCAATGGCGTTGAAGGCTTGCAATTTTTCAGCGAGTGTTGTCAGTAATGGGGGAATTCCCTCAACTGATTTGTATAGATTATTGCTTGGTTCAGCCAGGAATTTGGATAAAAATTCTCTCGCTTCCAGTGGTGGGTTGTAAGAAACAACACCTTGTCCTAGAGAGATTGTTCCAGGAGAATTTTTAATCAGTTCGCCAACCACAGGAATAATCGGTGACTGTACCGCGTGCATACGAGAGATTAGGGATTCCATATTTCGATGCTTATACTTTATGAACTACCTCTAGCTGGCTTCGCCTGAGAAGCGAGGTTTCTACATCCTCTAACCTGTTTTTAGCGAAATTACTTTGAGATTTCCGACGCTTCTTTTCCCCTAGTTGCCTCATACTTCCTGCTTGTTTGCTCTTATGTGAGGTAGAGCTAGCAAGATCAGCGCCTACGAGACTGGTTCCCAATCCCGGTAGAGTACCTTTAGCCCAATAAAGCATAACCTCGGCAGCAGCGATATCCCTATCTTGTGAATATGTACAAACACTGCACTCATGTACTCGGATATCGAGTGTTTTTTTGTGCTGGTGTCCACATTTAGGACAGGTTTGAGAGGGTTTTACTTCGCGCAAAGGAACCTCGATAAATACACCACCAGTCTGTTCTACTTTGTATTTGATGGTGCTACGCAACATACCAAAACCAACATCAAGAATAGACTTGTTTAGCCCAGCCTTCTGTTTTTTGCGCTTGCCTTTTTTAGCCCTACTAGTCATGTTTTTAACTTCTAACTTTTCAGTCGCCACCATGCTATTACTGCGGGTTATTTGTGTGGCGATTTGGTGTACCCAATTCTGGCGTTGGTTAGCAACTTTGTGGTTAAGTTTGCTAACCTTTGATTGAGCTTTTTTGAACCGTCTAGAAGCTTTTATTTTTTTCTTTCTATTCGGCGCACGTTTACGCCTCTTGTCAATAGAAGCTTTCTTGATTAAATATTCTGCGCTTCTCAAAAACTTAGGAGCATCTATTTGTTGATGATTTTCACCGTCAGTAATTGATAACGCAGATTTACACCCCAGATCAATACCAACAGCACCAACTGGTAGAATCTCTGGCTTAAGAATTTGGTCTAATACGTTAACAGTAATCGAGGCATACCATTTCCCACTGCGATCAAGAATAGTGCAAGTAGTTGGTTTACCCCAATACTTAGCTTGACCACGCATCTGAATAAGTCCAATTTTAGACAAATTGAGATACCCATTTTCTCCGTCTGACTCTACCTTAAAACCTGCACAGTCTGGATAAGTCCAACCTGAATAGTGGCGAATTGATTTGAATCTAGGTCGTTTACCCAATCCCTTAAACCAACGCTCAAAGGCATAATCAACACGTTTTAAGGTTGCCTGTAGTGCATGACTTGGAAGCTCTTTATATTCTATCCAAACCTCTTTAAACGCAGGTAAACAGTTTTGCTGCTCAAAATAATCAACTTTGTGATTATAGATTTTGTACTGGTTAAATCTGTTATTTACTGCGGCATTGTACAAGTCCTTATGGAGCTTTCGGTGATACCGCAAAATTGATTCAGTTTTCTCGTTTGGGTATAACCTGAAAGTCATTCGTCTTGTTGCCACAGGATGTTTTTCCCCTCCAAGAATCTGGTATATTAGTCATAATACATCGGACACGGTTATTTGTCAAATGCTTCCTCGTAAAGGGTCACACGCTGTTTTCTCGATTCACTTGCACTTTGTTTTTGTTACCAAGTATCGCAAAAAAGTAATTACCGCACCAATCCTTGAGAGGATGCACGAGATTTTTGCAAATATTTGCATTAAAACTAATTGCATTTTGATAGAATTCTCAGGCGAACAAGACCATGTTCATTTGTTGGTAGATTACCATCCAGACAATAATATTTCTGATTTCACTTCTAGTTTAAAGTCTGCTAGTAGTAGGGTTATTCGTAAAGAATTTAAAGAGCATATTGACAAGTTTTACTGGAAACCCCTGTTTTGGTCTAGCTCTTATTATGTTGCGTCAAGTGGAGGCGCACCAATCGACAAATTAAAACAATATATTAAAGATCAAGATGCGCCAATCGAATAAATATGGATTGGTTATTTCCACTTCGTTCCAATAACCCGCTCTGATCCCTACCCTACTAAAAGTTGAGGGTAGGGACTGCCGCGATACGTTCAAAATTTAGTCAATCGAAATCTGCTGAGGGCCAGTGGCTTTGCCATTATGTGCGTCCATAGTCTTGCTGGTGTAACTATTTGAGCAGATTTGTTTATCTAGCCAGCCTTTAACGGGATCATCTGCAAGATTGAGCCGAAGCACACCAGAGAAGAACCCACTCACAAATGAGACTGGATGTTGAGTAAATTCTTTGAATATAGGTGACAATTCATCAATGAACATTGAGAGACTCCTGGCACTGCCGTAAAAAATTATTACTTCTTAATTGATCGTAACGTGTTAAAGCATTGGGCATTGAGCATTGGTTATTCCCCTCATCCCCCTCATCCCCCTCATCTCCCTCATCTCCCCCATCTCCCTCATCTCCCCCATCTCCCTCATCTCCCCCAATCCCCAATCCCCAATCCCCAATCCCCAATCCCCAATCCCTCATCCCCACTCACTTCCCCTTATCAGCTTGGTTGCTGATCAGGAAACATACACTTGTCAGAATCACAACCACTAGGGCCAGCCTCTGTCATTTCGCCTAAATCGTAGCGGCTTAACACTGCACAGAAGTCATCTGTTTTGCGTCGTGCTTTCACCTCTTGAGTTAAGCGATCGTAGGTTGATTTGTCTATTGGTTCAAAGGGCAAACGTGGGAATGATTGCAAATCGTCAAAACGGGCTAAAAGGGCTGCTGAAATATATCCCTCATCATTCTGGATCGTTTCGTAGATCCGCTGCCCCAAAGGTTCGATTTCATCAGAGCGAAGTTCCAAAGTAGCTGATGTGTTGTGAGTCACGTACCAACGCTGAACCTGGAGGACAAAATCAAATTGAGCTAAGGCTGAAAACTTAGAAATATCAATTTCATCAGCCCCAGATAAATCAGCCCAAGTTACAGAAACAGGGATTTCCACTAGCCACTCAGTCACTCGTGAATCAAAGGGATCATTGAGCAAATTACCCTGTTCATCTTTGTCAGATTGAGAGGGAATAACATTGTAACCATAGTCAATACAAGCTAAGGCTACTGGGTCATTTTTGCCGAAGGTGATCCGGCGAATAAATCTTTGCGCCTTGGGGGGATGCCACCCTGAACTAGCATTAGTTAACAAAGCCTTAGTACCACTGGGTTGAACTGTGGTACAGCGATTTGGACGCTTGAGATTGTGGCGATCGCAATAATCCCAAACTACCCGATGTACAATATCTCTCCAAGAACTTAGATATTTTTCTTCCTCTTGCTTAAAAGCTAATCCTTGTGCAGTTGCGGGTCTTCCTTCTTCCCACCAGCGCAGCCAATGAACACCAAAAGCATGGACAAAGAAATCAAATAAACCTGTAAAAGAAACTCCGACAATCGGGTCTAATTCACGGCTGTATTGATAGCGTGGTTCCAGGAATTTATGATTTAAAAGTGCTGCTACAGATAGCGCCCCAGCAGTGAAAGCCTCCTCTTGTTCTTTGTAGTTATGTGGGTCAATTTGATTAAGGTGAACCTCTGACAAATTGCAATTGCCAGTTAGGGTATTGCCAAATACTCCTTTGTGATATTCAGGTTCATTAAAGCAATAAGTATCGTGCAAGCTTGGCAATTCTTCCACACCTCTGACTATTTGCCATTTACCTTTGTATTTGGAGTCACACCCTTTGCTCACATCCAAACGCTGGCAAGGAATTTGTCCACAGTCAGTAATTTGCAAGTAGTATAAATCTTGACTGCGAACACCATAGTTAGTTACTGACCCTTTATGAGCGCAGAGATTTAAAGAAGAACGAATACCGCATTTAGTTAGCAATAACTGCACTCGATATGCACGTTCGTAATCAGAGATGTAAATCCTAATGCCATTGCTATGTGTATTTGTGCCATCTGTATCTGCTAAACCAGCGATAAAGTGCAAAATTGCTGGGCGATTCCAACTAGCAATTACATTCAGTGACTCTGGATTTGTTTTTAAACTCTTTAAAAATTCTCCAGAAAAACCTAAGTCTGTTACATCTCTAAAAGTCGGCAAGTAGTCATAGTTTCTTTCAGGAGACTTACTTCCGATTACAGATAAAGCTGCTTTCTGTTTATAAAGCCTAACTTTGGCATTACCATTTTGGTCTGTAGTGCCATCTCCCACAGCTACTCCCAAAGTATAGGCATAACTTGGATCGATGTTTAATCCATCTTCATACTGAATAGTAAAAGGCTCGGTATGAATGGCATATCTACTAACATCCATCAAATCCTTGGTTTGGACTTCTTTGTATTCTTTCTCAAATCTATCCTTTACAAAGAAGCGATGATATTCGGTTGCATCCAAGTAAGTACCATCTGCAAATTTGACTCGATATAGCTTGCGTTCGCTACCAGTTTTAAATGGTGTTACTTGGCTCCATTTTTGACCATTCCAAATTTCAATTTCACCTCCAACAACATCTTTGATTTTATGCATTCCATCTCTAGTGATAAGCAAGGTATCACCACTCACACAATGGAAGTTGGCGCCTACTATTTCTCCGCATGGATTTAAAGCATATCGCTGCAAACGATGTTCTAGCTCATTAGAATCAAGATTTGGATAACGTTTTTTTAACCACTCTTTTGCTGTTCCTTGTTCATAAGCTTGCAAAAAACTAACTTTTAGAGATTGTGTTGGCAGCAAATCAATGTTCGATCGCGCCACAGCTTCACCAGCCCATTGAATCGCTCCCTCGCCACTATAATATTGTTTGCGGACAGCACCAACACATTCTTCTAACGTCGGCTTGCGGTGAAAAACTCTGGTGTGATTTGCCATCCTGAGTGCATCACGCTCTGGATCAATTCGCCAGTTGCCACTTTTATCTTGCTGCCATAAGTTATCTTTGGCATCGGCGAACAAACTATCTTCGCTAGAACCTTGCCTCATACCAGCTGATCGCCGAATGTTACCGGCAACAATTGTTACAGCAGCCTGGTCGATTAACAGACAGCATTCAACTGAATTTAATTGTCGTCCTAAAGCTTTATTCAAGATGGAGGCACAACGCTGATAAAGTCCGGGCAATTTTACCGGATTCGCAACTCCTCCAAAGCCGTTGAGAGTTTCTCCTGATTTTCTAACATCGCTGATATCAACTAATACTTCAACTTCTGCTGAAAATTGTTCATCAGTGGAAAGTTCTAATAGGGCTTGATATGATTCAACCCAACCTTCACGGCTATCTCCAACGTGAATAGTGACGTTATTGCCTTCTATATGAGTTTCAGTATATTCACGCCGTTGTTGCACAGGAGTGCTGCCAATTTCACCTTGAACAATGACATTCAGTTGATTACGGATGGGGGGTAACTGGTTAATAAATTGTGGTTCTAAGACGCCTCCAGTACCACAACCCATCATTGCTAAATCCATCATTAATCCAAAGGCACTCCAGTCTTGGAGATTGGTAGAGGTGCAATTATAAGCCCCGGAAAAATTCTTTGGCTTGGTTATCCAGTCTGTACCACCAACCCATAGCCAGCGTCCACTGGGCATAGCTTTCAAGTTGCGCTGCATCTTATCCAGTATGGCAGTTTCTTCGGGAGTTAACTTTCCCAACTTGATTAAGCCGAGTAGAGTGCGATCGCACACCTCATCCCATGTTTCCCTTAGTCCCGCCTTGGTGCGGCGGCTATAGGTTCTAAAAAATACGGGGTTAGCAGCCGGTGCAGTTTCTGGAAACCTTGCACTCTGGCGTGTTCTTTCGAGATTCTGAACCATATTTTAAGTGTCTTGCGTTCTTCTTGCGTGCGGACAGATTATGACTATACGCCAAGTAGTTTTAGTATTAAAGATTGTCAAATTGTCCATTTTACGCTAGCTCTACCCTGCACTAATTACAACAAAAATTTATGATGTATAATGTCCCTCACCGAAACAGTGCTGAGTAAAATTAATTGCAATCAACACTTGATACTTACGACTCTTTATTACTTCCCCACAACTAAGGTTGACAATTAAACAAGTTGTGGCTTCAAGTCAAATCCAAGCAATTAATTTCGATCTCTTGGGAACTATAAATTAGGACCTACGCAATAACTCTCTGAAACTCTTATTACTTTGTGTCCTTTGTGTCCTTCTTTCAGGGGGAGACGCACTCGCCTTTGCGGTTCGTTTTTTGATTATTTTGCGTAAGTCCTGTAAATGTAGTTACAGCTGACTTTTCACGGTATCTGGAAAACCTCACTTCTATTTCTCTCTCCTACAAGGAGAGAGACTTTGAATTTTCGCCCTTCCCGTGTCGGGAAGGGGGCTACGGGGTTAGGTCAATCGTTAGCTTTTCCATATAACTAGGACTTACGCAAAAACCCTCTCAAACTCTCATTCCTCTGTGACCTCTGCGTCCTCTGTGGTTCGTTTGACCTTACCTTTGCGTAAGTCCTAATAACGTGAAAAGTCAGAGTTACAGGAGATTGATTATGAATGATGAATGGAAACCTCTAAATCCTGATGATGATGTTGTGCATTTTCACCAAGAAGCATTTGAAAATTTACACCGCACTCAAATAGTCTTTCAGTTATTAAAGGAAGTCAAGAAAATTTGGGCAAAACACTGTACATCGTCAACGTCAAAAGTATTTGATGAAGGATTTGAATGTTATGTTTTAATACCTGGTCAACAATGGCGAATAGGTAAAATTAGAGTACGCTTAGAATTTTGCCCTGATGAAACTGAAATCGAAGATAATCGATTAAATATCAAACAGGAAAGCTCTCCCCTCGACGATCTTCGGCAACAACTCAATGAAGGTCAAAACTAATATACGAGTTTACAGACACCGATATAATAGAAAATTATCTGTGTCTGTGTGCGTTGAAAAAACAAAATGGTATGGACTCCCCTACACGCAAAAATCCATCGCACAATGCGATCGCGCCACTTATTCGAGCGCAACCGGCGGCTATTAGTCGCTGTTTCCGGCGGACAAGATTCTCTGTGTTTAATAAAATTACTTTTAGATTTACAATCCAAATGGGGATGGGATTTAGGTATTGCCCACTGCGATCATCGCTGGCGTTATGACTCCGAAGCTAATGCTCATCACGTCGAAAATTTAGCGAAAACTTGGGGTATATCTTTTTATTTAGAAACAGCGAACAAACCGATAAATAGTGAAGCTGCTGCACGCGATTGGCGGTATCAAGCTTTAAGTGCGATCGCACAGGCAAATAATTATCAATATATAGTTACAGGACACACCGCCAGCGATCGCGCCGAAACTCTCCTCTATAATTTAATTCGCGGTACTGGTGCTGATGGCTTACAAGCCCTGACTTGGCAACGTCTCCTAACTACGGGCATTATGCTAGTGCGTCCACTTTTAGAAGTCACTCGCACACAAACAGAGCAATTTTGTCAAGAATTTAAATTACCAATTTGGGAAGATTCCACCAATCAAGATTTGCAATATGCCCGCAACCGCATTCGCCAAGAATTAATACCATATTTGCGAGATAATTTCAACCCCCAAGTAGAATCAGCCTTAGCCCAAACAGCAGAACTGCTGCAAGCGGAAGTGGAATATTTAGAAACAGCTGCCCAGGAGTTGCGGGATGGGGCGATGAGAGTAAGTGGGGGAGATGGGGGAGATGCGGGAGATGAGGGAGATGGGGGAGATGGGGGAGATGAGGGAGATGGGGGAGATGGGGGAGATGGGGGAGATGGGGGAGATGGGGGAGATGGGGGAGATGGGGGAGATGGGGGAGAGGGGGGAGATGGGGGAGGTGGGGGAGATGAGGGAGATGGGGGAGATAAGGGAGAAATATCTTCCTCATCCTCCTCATCTCCCTCATCCTCCTCATCTCCCTCATCCTCCTCATCTCCCTCATCCTCCTCATCCTCCTTTGATTTTCCCTTGAGGTTAAATCGTCGGGTGTTGCAGAAAGCACCACTGGCGTTGCAACGTCGGGTGATGCGTCAGGTATTGCAGCAAATACTGACTGATGCGCCCAGTTTTGAACACATCGAAAAATTAACGGCTTTAATTATAGCGCCCAACCGTTCGCAAACTGATCCATTTCCTGGTGGTGCGATCGCTCAAGTAGAAGGTGACTGGATCTGTTTGAAATAGTTTTGAGTATTGTATTGCAAAGCAGGGACAGCTTTGTCGAATTCACGTTAAATCACACTCTCGCATTTTTCTAAATTGCTATCAAAATTTATTAATAAAATAAAGATGTACTAAGCTGTTGCGCCTTGAATTTGCACTAATATTTTTTCAATATGATTGTGGGTGGGCCGAAAAGCCCGCCCTGATAATGCAAGTTGTATAGATAACAGCTTAATCACCGAAAAATAGTAAGCCCATCATGCTAAATTACGATCCATTAGCTTGTTTGCCCTCATCAGAGGAACTACCAGACTCTGACGACACCCCAGTGGATAACGAATTACAAGATTTAATTCCCGGTTTACTCAAAGCGCTTTTGGCAATGGCTTGGTCTGAACGCATGGATTGGTATTTTGGCGTTGACATGGGTATTTATTACGATCCAGACTTACCGCCAATAGTACCAGATGGGTTTTTGAGTCTGGGCGTAGAGCGATTTTATGATGAAAACCTCCGCCCCAGTTATGTGCTTTGGGAAGAAAAGAGAGTACCAGTATTAGCGCTAGAAGTAGTATCTCAAAAGTATCGTGGTGAGTACTCTACTAAAAAATCAGAGTATGCGAAATTAGGGATTTTATATTATGTAGTCTACAATCCAAATCGTCGCCGAAAGCCACGGTTGGAAGTTTACAAATTAGTTAATAATGCTTATGAATTACATGATGGTAATCCCATTTGGTTGCCAGAGATCGGTTTAGGAATTGGCATGGAACGGGGAACTTATCTAGGCATTCCCCGCGAGTGGTTGTATTGGTACAATCAGCAAGGGCAAAGGCTTTTTACACCACAAGAACAGGCAAAGCTTGCTCAACAAGAAGCACAAGAAGCACTGCGACGCGTCCAATTGTTAGCAGAACGGTTGCGATCGCTCGGCATAGATCCTGATTTAATCTAAAATGGAGTTCAAAGACTCATCCACGAATATCAAAGCCTCATTACAGCATCTAAATTATTACTAGCCTTGGCGACTAGAAGTCGCGGCTATACAGACAAAACCCACCTGCGTGGGTTAAGAAGTTTGATTTTTCGTTAGTCCGCGTAGGCGGACTTTGTTTGTGTAGCCGCGATTTCCAATCGCCCTTTTCAAACATCCTCTAAGATTATATAAACATTGATTGATTCCGGTTCCCCCCTTTTTAAGGGGGGTTAGGGGGGATCTAGAAGTGCCTAAAATTACAGCCGACCACTTTTAAAACATCCTCTAAAAACATTCTGCTACATTAACAAAGTCCACAACGAAGCTCCGAAGTTCATTCACCAAGCTCTGAAGTTCATTCACCAAGCTCCGAAGTTCATTCACCAAGCTCTGAAGTTCATTCACCAAGCTCCGAAGTTCATTCACCAAGCTCCGAAGTTCATTCACCAAGCTCCGAAGTTCATTCACCAAGCTCAAAGGTTCATTAATGGAGTTCAAAGACTCATTCACAAAGCTCCGAGGTTCACGAATGAAGCTCTGAGGTTCATCAACGAAGCTCCGAGGTTCACGAACGAAGCTCCGAGGTTCATTAACGAAGCTCAAAGACTCATTTACGAGTATAAAAGACTCGCTCACGAGTATCAAAGACTCATTACAGCAATTTTGATTTATTTAAAAAACACTCTCAATACGGTTCGGTTAAGATTTCCCCGCCTATGGCGGTGCTTTGCTAACTTCGCCTCATGCTTTGGAAGAAACACGGCGTAATATTACAGCTAAATATCCCCAAGCTTTAACACGATTGGAGCAAGATTTAATCCCCAAACTAACTATAGTTGGAGAAGCACCAATTGCACGAGTCAATTGGGCAATGGAGATAGGACTACCTTTGAGCTAGAAACCTTCTACCGCGTATGTGTACGAGCAAGCAATCTATTAAAAACAATTGAATTAACTCGCTATGATACACGCTCTCAAAGAATCGTAGTGTTAATAGGCGAAACAATTCAAGTAGAAATTTTAAGTAACGGCGAGGAATTAATTCAATGAGTAACTATGAACAATTGAGCGAAACCGAACTGAGAACTTATGTAAAAACACATCCAGATGATGAGGAGGCTTTTCAACATTATTTAACAATTATGAGGGCAAAACCTAACCGAGTTGTAGTTAGCACAGAAGAACAAGCCCTAATTGAATTTAGGAAGAGAATACAAGCGGAGTCAACACCCTAACCTGCACTAACCCCATCACACGCATTCAATCACCCGATTCCCCTACAACCACAATTCTCACCCCGTAGCGCGTCTCTAGCTGTGGGGTTTTTGGTGGTTGAGTGCGTAGGCGTAGCCCGTCGTAGACATCGCTTCATCCACTTCCCCTTTGTCGGCGTAGATATATCCCAGTTCGTGCAACGTCGCCGCTTTGGTTTGGACATCACCAATGCGTTCAGTTATTTCCAAAGACTGATTGAAAAGTGCGTAGGCGTAGCCCGTCGTAGACATCGCTTGGCATCGATCCTGATTCTCTCATTTAAATTGCTATTAAAATTCATTTATAAAATAAAGATGTACTAATAACTGAGGAAGAGTAAACCCATCATGCTAAAGTACGATCCATTAGCTTGTTTGCCTTCATCTGAGGAACTGCCAGACTCTGACGATACCCCTGTGGATAATGAATTACAAGATTTAATTCCCGGTTTACTCAAAGCTACCTTAGCAATGGCTTGGCCAGAGCGCATGGATTGGTTTTTTGGTGTAGATATGGGGATTTATCATGACCCAGATTTACCAGCGATAGTCCCAGATGGATTTTTGAGTTTGGGCGTAGAGCGATTTTATGATGAAGGACTCCGCCCCAGTTATGTGCTTTGGGAAGAGAAGAAACTACCCATATTAGTGCTGGAGGTGGTATCTCAGACATATCGCGGTGAATACTCGACTAAAAAAGCAGAATATGCAAGATTGGGGATTTTGTATTATGTAGTTTACAACCCATTTCGTCGCCGCAAGCCACGTTTAGAAGTTTACAAATTAGTTAACAATGCTTATGAATTACATGATGGTAATCCAGTTTGGTTCCCAGAAATAGGTTTAGGAATTGGCATCGAACGAGGAACTTATTTAGGCATACCACGGGAGTGGATGTATTGGTATAACCAACAAGGGCAACGGTTTTTAACACCAGAAGAAAAGGAAAAACTTGCAGAACAAAAAGCTCAACAGGCACAGCAAGAAAACCAATTATTACGAGAACGGTTGCGATCGCTCGGCATAGATCCTGATTCTCTCACCTAAATAGCTGTAAAGATTCATTAATCAAGTAAAGCATAACAATTGCGATCGCTCGGCATAGATCCTGATTCTCTGTCCTGAATTACGAATTACGAATTATCCTATCAAGACTTGCACTCACACTTTCAGCATCCGGTGACTTCAATCGCTGCAAAATCTCTAAAGCTGGTTGCAAATAGGATATCGCTTTAGTGTATTCACCCTGCTGTTCTGCCAAATCTCCTAACCTCCACAGAGTCCTCGCTTGAGTTCGGACAGCACCAATGCGTTGAGTTATTTCCAAAGACTGATTGAAAAGTGCGATCGCTTGCTCCACTTCCCCTTTGTTGGCGTAGATATATCCCAGATTGTTCAACGTCGCCGCTTTGGTTTTGACATCACCAATGCGTTCATTTATTTCCAAAGACTGATTGTAGAGTGCGATCGCTTGCTCCACTTCCCCTTTCTTGGCGTAGATACGTCCCAGTTGGTGCAACGTCGCCGCTTTGGTTTGGATATTACCAATACGTTCATTTATTTCCAAAGACTGATTATAGAGTGCGAGCGCTTCATCCATTTCCCCTTTATTGGCGTAGATCATTCCCAGACAGTGCAACGTTGCCGCTTTGCTTTGGACATTTCCAATGCGTTCATCAATTTCAAGGACTTGCTTGTAGAGTGCGATCGCTTGCTCCACTTCCCCTTTGTTGGCGCATATACCGGCCAGTTCGTGCAACGTTGCTGCTTTGCATTGGACATCTCCAATGCGTTGAGTTATTTTCAAAGACTGATTGAAAAGTGCGAGCGCTTGCTCGACTTCCCCTTTGTTGGCGTAGATACATCCCAGAGAGTGCAACGTCGCCGCTTTGCCTTGGACATCACCAATGCGTTCTTTTATTGACAAAGACTGACTATAAAGTACCATCGCTTCATCTACTTCCCCTTTGTTTGCGTAAATATCTGCAAGATTGTGCAACGTTGTCGCTTTGTCTTGGACATTACCAGTGCGTTCACTTATTTCTAAAGACAGATTGTAGAGCGCGATCGCTTGCTCCACTTCCCCTTTGTTGCCGTAGATAAATCCCAGACAGTGCAACGTCGCCGCTTTGCCTTGGGCATTACCAATGCGCTCATTTATTTCCAAAGACATATTGTAGAGTGCGATCGCTTGCTCCACTTCCCCTTTATTAGCGTAGATCATTCCCAGTTGGTGCAACATCGTCGCTTTGCCTTGGACATTATCAATGCGTTCATTTATTTCCAAAGACTGATTGTAGAGTGCGATCGCCTGCTCCACTTCCCCTTTGTTGGCGTAGATACGTCCCAGACAGTCCAACGTCGCCGCTTTGCCTTGGGTATTACCAATGCGTTCATTTATTTCCAAAGACTGATTGTACAATGCAATCGCTTGCTCCATTTCCCCTTTTTTGGCGTAAAGAATTCCTAGTTGGTGCAACGTCGTTGCTTTACCTTCGATATTAATGCGCTCATCAATTTCCAAAGACAGATTGTAGAGTGCGATCGCTTGATCAATTTCCCCTTTGTCAGCGTAGATACTTGCTATATTATGCAATGTTAGTGCTTTCCAATAAGCATCACCAATATGTTCAAAAACTTCCAAGCACTGATTGTAGAGTGCGATCGCTTCATCCACTTTCTCTTTCTTGGCGTAGATACCTGCCAGTTGGTGCAACGTCGCCGCTTTGGTTTGGACATCACCAATGCGTTGAGTTATTTCCAAAGACTGATTGTAGAGTGCGATGGCTTGCTCCACTTCCCCTTTGTCAGCGTAGATAAATCCCAGACATTGCAACGTCGACGCTTTGCCTTGGAGATTACCAATGCGTTCTGTTATTTCCAAAGACTGATTGTAGAGTGCGATCGCTTCATCCACTTCCCCTTTTTTGGCGTAGATCATTCCCAGTCGGTGCAACGTTGCCGCTTTGCCTAGTACATTTCCAATGCGTTCTTTTATTTCCAAAGACTGATTGTAGAATGCGATCGCTTCATCCACTTCCCCTTTGTTCTGGTAGAAAATTGCCAGCTCATGCAACGTCGCCGCTTTGGTTTGGACATCACCAATGCGTTGAGTTATTTCCAAAGACTGATTGTAGAGTGCGATCGCTTCATCCACATCCCCTTTTTGGAATTTTAGCATTCCAAAATTACGATAAATTGATGCTAATTCTTGTTCGTCTTTTGCAGGACAAAGATTTAAAGCTTGTTGGTAATAGTTTAATGCTTGATCAACCTCACCCATTTGATGTTCACAATAAGCAATTGCGTTGAAAACACTATGGTTTTTAGTAAATTCTAAAGTTGATTTACACAGATGTATTGCTTCTCGAAATCGACTTTGATACAAAAAGCGGTTTGCCAATGAACTAGCTATTTTCGCAGCAATTTCTTCATCCTTCCCCAACAATGCCAACCGATGAATTTCTAACTTTTGTGCTTCCGTAGAACTTCCCGCCTCTTCCCACCACAGACGATACAAAATTTGTGCAGCTTGTTTATACAACTCTTCACCCTTGGGGTTTTCTGGAAACTCTAGCAACGGTGACAAAATCCGGGGAACACGATACAACCTCTCTGCGTTGTTGGTGAGGGTAACTTCCAACAAACCCAAAATTTCAGCGCGTTGAATATGACTTTCCCAACTTGAGATATCCTCACAAATCGGGTCAATAGCAGCTAGAGGAACAGGTAACTCATACACCAACAACTTCCCCAGCATTTGACGCAAAGCTGGAGTTTGCTGCTTCAGCAATACCTGTGCCAAAATATCCTCACGAAATTCCTTTTCCTTATCAGCCATCTTTTGCAGAATCATCTCAACTCCCCTCATATACCCCTCCTCGCTTGCGGGGAGGGGTGCCGTAGGCGGGGTGGGGTTCTGTGAATTTTGCAAAATCTTATCCAACCATTCCAACAGCCGAGGATTTCCATCTGCTGCTTTTTTGGCACGTTCGGACAAATCTGGCTGAAATTGCCAACTGCCATTAAACGAATCCAGACGATTATACTTTTTAATTAAATCTGCCCCACCCAAAGCCCCCAGAGGTTCGCGGTACAGACGATGATTCAGTTCCGACAAAGTGAAATCATAGCGACAGGTAATAATTACCTTGTGGGGAAGTTGGGAATTTTGCATCGCCTTCAGCAACGCCAGCAGTACATCCACAACTTGTGGTTGCAAGACATAAACCCCATTTCGTAATTCCAAATTAGCCTCAAAGTCATCCAGCACAAAGGCAAAGCGCTGTTCTTTGGTATTCAGTCCTTCAGTGAAAAACTTGGTGAGGCGCTGCATCAAGGGTAACTTGCCATTGAGAATTTCATGCCCCCGTTCCGAGGTACATTGTTCAGCAAGGGTTTTGAGCAGTTTGTCCTCATCGAGTTGCCGAAAGTTCACCAGCCTGTGATAGCCAACCATCCTTTCCAGAAGTCGCGCCGTCACAGTACTCTTACCCACACCCCCCAGTCCGTGAATTAGTACCCCTAATGAAGTGCGAATTGCTTTGAGACAACGTTGCAAAGTCCGCCGTCTCCCAACAAACTCAGAGGGTTTCGCCACCCGCACCAGTTGGGTATCGGGATCTAAAAACTGTTGATATGCAGGTTCCGGCGCTGAGGGTGGCACATCTCCCACCACATCCACCAACGCACCGGGACATTCTCCCTGGACATATAACCGCAACAAATGCCAGTCACGCACATTCTGTTTAAACAACTGCTGGTAAGTGCTAGCGAGTGCTTGTGCTAATTCATATCCAGCCGCCAATTTCCCGTAGAGGTGCGCGGCGGCGGCTGTAGCTGTCCGATCTTCCACAGGTCGCCCCCAACTTAAAACCGCCCTCGCCCCTTGGGCAATTAGTGCCTCAGCCATTGAAGGGACAGCGCCTTTATCTGGTGCTTGTCCAGTCCGACACCCAGATAAAAACACCAACTTGGGAAAGCGAAACCGGAAGACTTCCGCCAGTTCTGCGGCTGTCGTTTCGTGGCGTTCCCCGATTTCCGTCTCCGTAATAAAGTAAGGCGTATTCGGCTTTAAATCTTCTCCCCTCGTCGCTTGCGGGGAGGGGTTGGGGGTGGGGTTCTTTTCCGCTTCAGCAGGAGTAATTGACGCGTGTCCTGTGAGGTGAAACACATCAAAGTCATTAAAATAGCGACTCCACACCTTACCCAACTCACTAACGCAACCGCTTTCTTCCACCCGCAAATCTAAATTAAAATCTCGCGTATCTGCCAGAATTCTCGCTTCTTCCTGTTCAAACTCTAACTTTGGTTGCACATCTTCCGGATCGGTTGCCATAAACAATACTCGCAATTGTCGTGGTTCCACAGAAAACCTTTCAGTTTCTTTCTCAATCCAGCGCAGAGGTAACACCACTGGATTAACCCGCTTCACCAAAAAATCCTCACCATCATGCAGCACTTCCCAAGGTAGATGTGCCAGTTGTTTATCAGTATCAATGGCAATTACCAACTCCTCACCGCGACAGTTAGCAATTCCCCGACTCAACCAGCGTCCATCCCCATCCAACCAAAAAAATAACTGCTTCCCGATTCCTAGTAAATTAGGCAGCAGTTTATAATAATCGCGATCGCCTTGCTTGAGGAAATCATCGATTTCTGCTAATTTCAGGCGACGTGATTCATAGGGCTTTTGAGGTAGCCAATACCTGAGTTCAACTGTTTCCTGCGTACTTTCCCGAAGTTGAATGCGGATAGTTTGCACTTATTTGCTGAGAGATTTGAGGATTTCCGTGATTTCCTCTATGGTAGCTTCTTCAAGTAAAATCCTGTTTCCAGTAACAGGGTCAAGAATTATTACATCAAATTGCTTTCCTGGATGGGATTTATGCCATTCTTGATACCATTTGCGGATTTGTTCAGCTAAAGCCGCAGCACCGCCCACAATACCGATAATAGTAGCTATAGCTGCCAAAGTTCCCTCTCTTTGCGTCGGAACTTCATAGCTTCCCGATATTCCAGGAATTTCTAGCAAAGCCTCGGCTGCTGCTGGTACGTCTTCGCCTTCGATTCCGATTTGAATTTCCGCCATAAAGTTACCTGCGAATTTATACAAGATTCTGTATATTATCCGTAAATAGTGAAGCTGCTGCACGCGATTGGCGTTATCAAGCTTTAAGTGCGATCGCTCAAGTAGAAGGCGACTGGATCTGCTTTAAATAGTTATTTAAAGGCTTTTTATGATCAGGGACGATGCACATTATTAGTTTTAGAATCTTAAGATAATATGCAGAAACCCATGCAGATTGTCAGGAAGCATTAAGCAATTGGTATCAACTTGTTACTAAAGCTAAATGGTCAAATTTAGTTGAAGTACAGCAGGTTTTTCCTAAAGCTGAAGCTGTTGAAAATTTTACAGTTTTCAATATTAAAGGAAATAAATATCGCTTGATTGTTAGTATAGATTATTAAGGACAGTTAATTTATATTAAAAATATCCTGATTCATGGGGAATACGATAAAGAGAATTGGAAAGATGACCCTTACTTTTAATGCAGATAAATACAAGGAATTATTAACAGCTTATCTTCCCAAACTGATAAAAAATGAAGCTGAGAATGAGCAAGCTTTAGCGATAGTAGAAGATTTAATGCACCGGGAACGCACCCCAGAAGAAGACGAACTTTATCAGTTATTGATTACTTTAATTGAAAAGTTTGAGCAAGAGTATTATCAGCCAAGTCAGCAGAATAATCCTTTATCTATATTGTTATTTATTTTAGAGGAATCTGAGAAAAGTAGAGATGATTTAGTAGCGGTTTTAGGAACAGAAGATTTTATTGATAATATTTTAAATGGACAAAAAAAGATAAATACAGAACAAGCGCTTAAGCTAGGAGAGTTTTTTCATGTAGAATCTAGTTTATTTATGGAATAATAACTAAGTTCGTAGTTGGGCTTTATCCCAAAAAACAAGTTAGGGCTGAAGCCTAACTACAAAGATTTGAGTTAAAAACTTTCTTAATAAAAAGACAAAATATTTAAAACAAAACCTAAAGTGTTGATAGGTATAGTTTTGAAAAATAGTATAGTTGCGGGGAAGTCAAAAAGTATGTATCGGTAAAAACCCTTTTATGACACTTAGGGTGCGGAATGTAGGATACTAACGATACGAGACAACAATCAACTCAAACAAAGGTTAGGAAATGAAAACCATCTATCAAAAACTTGCACTTGTTGCCACAGGCACCGCCCTAAGCTTGACTGCGCTAGACGTTAACCCTACACAAGCTGCTTTTAAGACTGTCGAAGGCAATTCAAATCGACAAATAGCATCTATTGTTGGGGACGAATCTTTCAGCTTTAAGGTAAGGAACCTGCAACAAGAGCGAAAACCTGAACTAAATTCAAAGAAAAACAGTCTCATCGCTCAAACCGACTATAAGGTCAAGCATTACTACTACACTGGTAATACCGACTCTAACGGCTACTTTCAAATACCACACAAGTTGGATGTAAGCAGAATTCTCGGTATAGAAACTGCTGTGCGACACACGAATGGCAAATGGTACACTGTATTCAAGAGCAACTTATACGACAACACTTTTGGGTTTGACAGTACATACGTATTTGGGCAAATCGCATGGTCAGCTTTTTATAACAGACCTGTGAGAGTCGTCGTCAAATACCAAGATACCTCAAAGCCTTCAGATGATTATTAATACTGCACTAGCCTACGAATGAAGTGAACCAGCCACTACTAACTACACGAGGCATCCGGGAACGGGTGCTTATTTGTTTTGTAGCTTAATGCATCAGCAAAGAATATATTAACGTGAGTTCGACAGGTTAAAAAAGGTACAAAAAAGCTGAGACTGTACTCCTAACTCCTAACTCCTAACTCCTAACTCCTAACTCCTAACTCCTAACTCCTAACTCCTAACTCCTAACTCCTAACTCCTAACTTGTTAAGACGCTAGTAATTCTGGCTGAGGCATTAAACTTTGGAGAGTATGACGCAACTGAGCGATCGCTTGGAGTTGATAATCACCCGTTTCCTGGAATTGATCCAAAGATTCTCCAATTAAGAGCAGCTTTTGCCGTAATCCATCTAAAGAAAGCGACATTTTCTTCGGGAGTTTCTGGTAGGACACCGTGACCGAGATTGAGAATGTGACCCCAATTACCAGCTTTGCGAACGGTATCGAGAATGCGATCGCGGATAAACTGTTTAGAGCCGA
>NZ_JAIVFV010000120.1 GCF_020829445.1 Nostoc sp. CHAB 5836 | reverse complement strand
AAACTATGATGCTTGGACTGGCACTTATGGGTTTGAGTGCGCCCCTATTTCCTATGACTACGCAATTGCCTTTATGGTTTTTAATCCGCACTATCATGGGTATCGCTTCCTGTTTGTATTTAGTGTGTGGACAAACTGGATTACACTGCTTTTGCCATGACAGTAATCGGGCAATAGCTAGCGGTTTTCATGCTCTAGCTTATAGTTTTGGATTCGGTATTGGCCCAGTTATAGGTTCCGCCCTCTACAATGTTTCTCCAAAAATTACTTTCTTTTTAGGCAGTATTTTAGTTCTCAGTGGTATAGTTGTTGTCTGGATAGGTCTACCAGAAAGAGCGATCGTTTTTCAACCTTCGTCACGTGTTGGGTTCAAAAAACTGACACTCCCGCTTCAAGGTGCATTTGCTTATGGTTTTACCGTAGCTACTCTAGTATCTTTATATCCAGTGTATCTGCTGCGACAGAACTACAGCGTAGGGCAGATAGGTTTTACCTTTACTGTATTCGTGATTGGAGGCCTGCTTGCGACTATTCCAGTTACCCATTTAGCAGACAAATTTAGCAGATTGAAGATTCTTTTAATTTGTGTATGTGTTTCACTAATTTCTATTCTGTCTCTTTCGTTAGCCAATAATTTCATTACTATTCAGATTTTTGCTTTTACTTCAGGAGCTAGCGTGAGTCCAATTTTCCCGCTATCACTGGCACTCATTGGAGCAAAGCTTTCTAGGAATGAATTATCTTCTGGAAGTGCAATTTTTACAGCTATATATGGTTCTGGATGTGCATCGGGGCCTATACTCTCCTCATTGGTAATGAAAATTTTAAACCCACAATACATATTTAGCTTAATTGTAATTATGTTTGCACTATTTCTAGCTCAATTAATGAGAAAAGCTCAACAAATATAAGCATACAAACTACCAGTTTATATTTTCATATATACAAAAAAAGTAACAGGATAAAAAGCATGAAAGGTTATATATTTTCCCAAACAAAACAAACACTAAATAGGAGAAATACTTTGGAAATTTATACAGATATTGAAATTTCAGCTAAAGCTGAAAAAGTCTGGAATATACTAACCAATCTGAATGATTACTCCAACTGGAATCCTTTTTTGGTCAAAGCAGAAGGAACGATTCAGAAAGGTGCTAAGATTACCATCCATGTGCAACCCCCTGGTCTAAAGAGTATGGTTTTTAATCCGACAATTGTCAAAAACGAAGAAAATCGCACATTGGCATGGGAAGGTAAGTTTATATTACCTGGTATATTTGATGGTGAACACACTTTCATTATTGAAGAATTGGGAAGTAAAACTGTTCGCCTTATCCAGAAGGAAATGTATACAGGTTTACTTATTCCTTTTATGGCAAAAAAGCTAAATAAAAATACTCGAAGTGGCTTTGAGTTAATGAATCAGGCTGTTAAAAACTTAGCAGAATCGTAAAGTTAATATTTTGCAATTAGTTGAGGAGGATTGACACTTGCTATCCTCCCTAATTAGAGTTATTTAAGCAGTTTGATTAGATGAGAAAAACTTATATTCTCAAAGGAGATAACCGATGTCTATTGATATAAACTCAACCCATAATACAACTCAACGAAAAATTCAGGGGCCAAACTTGTTAGCCTCTATTAATGCTTTTAACAGGCTAGCAAATGATCCTCTCCAGCTTTTTTATAATCTTCATGCTCAGTATGGAGATATCGTTTGTTTAAATTTGGGGTTTCAAAAAGTTTTTGTTATTAACAATCCTCTTTATATTAAGTATGCTTTACAGGAAAATATTAAAAATTATAAAAAGCTCCAGCGTTTGGAAATGCAAACCAAGCTGCTTTTTGGAGAAGGGTGGACTAATAAAATTAACCGTCAAATCATTCGACCGTTTTTCGAGCCTCAACACTATGCTACTATGGACAGTGCAATAGCAAATGCCACTCAGAAGATGCTGGCTCGTTGGCAGACTTTTGCTGACAATCATCAGTCATTTGATGTGGCAGAAGAAATGATGAGGCTCAGTCTGTCTTTTACAGCACAAACCTTGATTGGTCATGATTTCCACACTGGTTTGGATGATGTTGCTCTAGCAATGCAAGTGATCATCAATCACTTCAATGCTACGGCTGTATCGAACTTCAATGTACCAGAGAGCTTTCCTACACCAGCCAATCGCAAGTATATGGCAGCTGTGCAAACACTCCAAACAGCAATAGACAAAATCATTGAAGAACGCCAAGATCATGGGACAGATAAGGAAGATTTGCTTTCGGTGTTGCAATCATGGCGTGATGAGACGGGTACAGGCTTGAGTCCCAAACTTTTACGCGAACGACTCTTGTGGATTCTTCTACCCGCCTTTGAACCGATTGGGAGGGCGTTATCCTGGGTCTGGCATTTGTTGTCACTCAACCCAAATGTTGAGCGTCAGATGCAAGCTGAACTAGTGAGAGTACTTGGCGATCGCCAACCAACTTTCGACGATTTGCCAAAGTTGAATTACACCAAGATGATTGTACAGGAAACACTGCGGATGTATCCGCCATTTTGGGTGATTGGTCGGGAAGCCCTCGAAGACGACGAAGTTGGTGGTGTACACATACCAGCTAAATCTATGCTTCTATTCAACATATATGGAGTACAGCACAACCCACAATATTGGGATAATCCAGAAGGTTTTGACCCGGAACGCTTTACGCCAGAGCGTGCTAGAAATCGTGTGGGCGCGGCTTTCATTCCTTTTAGCATCGGGCCTCGCGCTTGTCTTGGGTACAATCTATCTATTATGCAGATACAGTTGGTTATTGCTTTGGTAGCACAAGCTTATCGTTTAGAATTAGTGCCGGGACATCCAGTAGAGCCGGCTGCAATGGTTTCTCTGTTACCACGTCATGGCATTCGCATGACTTTATCCCAGAGGATATGACTTTGGTTTTGAGATTTATTGACAGCGAAGCGATCGCAGTAATTTACTCGTTTCCTTTTGAGTTGAGCTACTTTACTCCATACAATAACCAATGGCACAATTCCCAATTCTACTCTTTAACTCTCACGGTGTAGCAGCGTCTGCAAAGAAGTTGCATACATGAAAAACGCTACTATGCACACTAATCATAAGGAGCGAGCATCCGCAGTGTCCTTACCTAAACTAACTGCTCTGTTTCTAGTGCTGGAAGTTATCCTTTTTATGACTGCTTTTAGAGTGCTGTCTAACGCAGTCAATTGGCCAGCAGGTTTGGATGAACCCGCGGCTGTGGTCTTACCCTTAGTTGCTCAACGGCAAAGTGCTGTAATCGCGGGCTATTACAGCTATATGCTTTCAGCAATTTTGGTAATCCCGCTCTCGCTGTTGCTGCACCGAGTACTGGCTAGCGAGAATGGCCCTCTGTTGGCGATCGCTACCACATTTGGTGTATTAAGCGGCGTCATGAAGAGTCTGGGAATTTTGCGCTGGCTTTTTCTTATGCCATTTCTGGCAAACACCTATGTCAATCCAGGAACAAGTCCCGCCACACGCGAGACTATTGCACTGGTCTACGATGCCTTCAATTTGTATGCAGGTAAGATTGGCGAGCATCTTGGGACGCAGATGTTCACGGCCTTATGGGTTGGGTTGATTGCGATCACACTGCTGCGGTCTGGGTTAGTGGCACGCTGGATTGGCTGGGTTGGCATGGTTGTTGCGATCGGATGGCTCGTGAGTTTAGTTAAAGACTTTGGCGTATATGTGGGGCCAGTGGTGTTCATCAGCATGACGCTGTTGAATTTCTGGTATCTCACCCTTGCTGTAGCGCTTTTTCAATCTCGTACTAGAAGTTAACGTGAGCTAATAACCACAAGCTGCCCATCCTCACCTAATTTATGGTGACGTGTACTAAGTATACTGACAAAAAAACCTTCTCTCAAATTTTTTCTAACTTAACTATGCACACCTACAATCCGCTAATAATTCTGGGACTGACTGCCACCGTTCTAGTATCAGCACCACTGGCTGCTCATGCTGAATCCAAAGTCTATAAATTTGTGAGCGGTTACGAGAGTATCAGATTGAATACATCGGCGTTTGAAGAATTGGAGTCCTTGGGTTTATCTTTGACTTCGATAGAAAATACAGCTGTGCCAGCACCGGGTTACACTTATGGCTTGAAATACGTTCCCAGCCCTTTAGGTAATGACTTTAACTTTAGGTACGATGAGCTAACAAAGGAGTTTGAATCTATAAGTGGAACGGTAGATTTTACTGGCAGCCTATTTTTCGACGTAGATACAACCAAGCTTAACCTTCCTCCTCAACTGGAGTTGGGAGATTTATTCGCCGAGCCTGCTCTTGATTTTAATGTTACAGATACCGTAACTACTGGTTTGCCTATATTCACTTTGGTGGGAACGGCTCCTACTAACGTTGATCTTCAGAATCAAACTGTAAGGCTTAATTTCGATGCCTTCATAACTCAAGAGTTTAGTGATTTTCTTGTAGCCGCAGGGGCAACAAAGCAAGTTGCTGGTTTGAAGCTAGGCGAAATTCAAGGAGACAGAACTATTACCCAAGTTCCTGAACCTGGAACTGCATTGGCAATCTTAATGGCTGGTAGTGCAGCGCTAGGTGTGCGTAGGCGGCGTACTAGTTCCGCACTATAAATCAATAAATCAATACCGTTCAGTTCAAAAGAATTGTAGGTTGGGTCAAGCGATCACAAAATCCAGCAAAAACCTTGATAATGCAATACGGTTCTGTTAAGGCTCAAACTCTTTGTTAAGTCATTTTTTTTACGAACCACAGAGACGCAGAGCAAACAGAGAGAAGAAAAAAATGCTTAACTGAACTGTATTGCTTGATAAGGTTGAGTTTTCTTCTTCAAACGCTACTTTGCTCAATGAACTGAATGTATGAGACTATAAATGCGAAACAATCTCTAAATAATTTCACCAAAACACTCAAACTTCATTCAACTATGCGTAATTACAAATTTTCAATATTTCTTGGTTTAACGACGGCTGTTGCAGCGATCGCACCTTTACCTGCTCAAGCTGTAAGTTTTAACTACGACTCAGCTCAGAATATTTCCGCACGACCAATCGAATCTAACAACAAGCTATTCTTTTTTGGAACTCCTTCCGATAAACAAGGATATACAGCTTTCTTCAACCTAAATGCCGATGCCCCAGATCGTGGTCACACTGAAATTAGCCTGAATTCACCAAGGAATATTGCCCCCTATTACACAACAGGTCGGGATAAAAGTCCTGAGGAGCCTCCAAGCGGTGCTACCAGATCGGCGACTTTGCAAAATATCACCGCCGGCTTCTCTAACTTTTACAATTACCTGACCAATAATAATCTTTCCCTAGATGGCATTGGCTTGAGCTACGGACAAAAAAGCGATCGCGATTTTACTACTACCTGGAACTTAGGGAATGACAAGCTTGGAGAGGATTGGTTTTCCAGTCCCGATTCATCACTTGAAGAAAGAATTTATACCGCCAACCCAGATGATGTCGAGTTATATCTAACTTATGACACCACCAAGATAATTGATTTTGGATATACTCCTTTTTATTCATTTCTCGAATACGGTGCTACTCCTGCAACGGTGGATGATAGCGAAGCCATTCTTACTGACCCATTTAGTGCGAGTAAACCTGCTGGATTAAACTCCTTAACGGCAGGTTTAGCAGATGCTTTTTTACAAGACGTCGGTAGTGCTGGTGGTGGGCTTCAAATAGTTTATGAAGACGTCCAAGTTGAGGATGTTGGCTTTACAACTGGTAATGGATATGGTGTCATACGTATTCCCTTTCCATTATCTTTAAATGTCGTTCCGAATACAAAAGTACCCGAATCCTCTTTAGCCATAGGTCTACTAATCTTTGGATCTTTAGGTCTATGCCTAACCCGAATTTCTCGCCAGATTTGAAAAAATCTCGACTTACCCACACAGACAAGGTGCGGATTGTGAGTGTAGAGGAGGCAGCGATCGCCCTCTGGAATCTTAGAGCCTATTTATAAAGTAAATATATAAGTAGGGTGTGTTACGGCTGTGTAGGAATTTGAGGGTTTGAGAAAGTCTAATTTAGCCGCAGGGCACCATATCTCCAGGTGCCGTACACGAGAGCGATAACGCACCCGACAATTTAAGGTTTACTTTATAAATGGTCTCTTAGACATAAGCTAATCGTCATTCATTTTTCCAGAATGATTCGCTTGTAGTAAGGGCTTCAGCCCTGCTTTTATGCAACTTAAATGCCGATTAAGTAGGTCGGCGTAATTAAAGCTAACTGGCTAAGGCTGTCATTTGTCATTTGTCCTTCGTCATTTACAAGGGTTTTAAGCCTATTTACGTTTCGTAACATATTTAGTTTTTTTCGCGCCAACTTACTTAGCTTAGTACCAGTTTATTTGGTTCACCCAAGCGATGCTGTTTGGCAACTTTGCCTCTAATAACCCAAGTTGCTAGTCACAGATTCAGGCGATCGCAACGGGGTCATTTACCGTATTGAAATAAAAGGCACAATTAAATATTATCCCGCAGCCAATTTCTAAAAGCTTGAATTGCTTGGCTGCTACCAACAACTTGACTTTGCTGAACATATTGATTTACTAGCTCAATTATCGGAATATCTGGAAAAGTCGGACTAAAATTTGACTCTACATATTTTCCACCTTGCAAGACGTTAATTTGTAAGCCTTGTTTTCCATATCGCCAAAGTTCTGGTACTCCCAAAATTTGATAATTATCTAATCGGGTACGAGAAGTTAAATCAATTTCTATAGCTAAATCTGGGGGTGGATCTACACTTAAATTTATGCGATTTTTACCAATAACTGCCGCTTGATTTTGAATGTAAAAACAAGTATCCGGTTCTACTCCCTGACTCATTTTTTCGTTTTTTAGGGTGGTTGAACCTAAAGCATCATAATTGATACTTAGTTCATTCAGTAAAATTTTGACTATATCGCCAATAATTTCTTTGGCTTTTTCATGTTCGGGTAAGGGAACCATAATTTCTAAAAAACCATGACTATAGGAAATTCTGGCCGCGCGATGTTCTCCTAATTCCGCCAAAATATTTTCAAATTGCTGCCAGCTAACGTCCTCAAGTAACAGTTGCTGTCCCGGTTGAATTCTCAATTGTCTTAACTCTAAAAGCATAAAGATTCATCCAACTCTTTTACTACAACATATCGACCCCGCAAGACACTAATTGCGGCATTCATCCCCTGCTGACTCATTTCAAACATCGGCACAAAATGGGCAATTTCCCCAGCAGTTGTTTGTCGCCAGCATTGACTCGGCATCCAATACTGCTTGGTTAACTCACATCTTGCACCTGTAAATATGGATGTATGGGGAGTTGATTGCGTCCTATGGGGCAGAAATCAAAAGCTAGGCTTCTGGTTCAATACCGAGCGATCGCAATTGAGCAGTTAGGCGATCGGCTCTTTGGCTTTCTAATTCCGCCCTTTGGCTTTCTAATTCCGCCCTTTGGCTTTCCTGTTCGGCTCTTTCCTCGCCATTCAACAACAAATTACCTTGCAAATCCCACCAGCGCAGCCAAGGTAATTCCGCATTTTGATAAACTCCTAACCAAATGCCTAACTCAACTCCCAAAGGGGCAATAGTATAATGTCCCCGTTCATTTGCTGCTAAAAGTTGGTATTGTCCTTCAATCAGGTGATAAACTTCCACACTGGCTTTATTCACTTCATAAATGCCGTAAAAAGCCGGATGAATCACCTGCTCATAAATCCAAAATTTACCCGTCCAAGGGGTTTTGTCTCGTTCCTCTGCACCATTTCCAGAGACAAATTCTAATACAATCAACGGAGCAATGTGTTCTTGCCAAAGCACATAAGAGCGGCGCATTTGCCCATTCAGTGTAGGCGGCACATTCGGGACATAAAACCAATCGGGAGCTTCTGCACCTCGTTCTGGCGGGTCAGTAATGCGCCAATAGATACCACTGTCTTGACCTATGCAATATTGCCCATCAGGATGACGTTTTTGCAATACTGGTTTAATAGACTCCGTTACGAGAATGCTTTGGGGGTGTTCCTGGAAGTTTTTCACAAAGGTTCCATCAGACTCTGGAAGTTGAGTGTGGTCTGGGAGTGTGATGCTAGTAGCTGGATTGGTTGCAGTCATAGGGCTACCCTCGCATTTTTCGTGAGGTTTGTTATTTAGTCTACCAAGGGTAGATGCAAAGAGAAATTTGAAAAAACTAAGTCCCACTAGGCAATTAATTACTCGCCGGGCGACTGGAAGTCGCGGCTACACAAACAAAACCTGCCTACGCAGGTTAAAAATCGCGACTTGTACTGAGCGGCGTCGAGGTATTACGAATTATTTCATCTCAAAGTACACGCAGTAAGCTGGGAATGCTTTCGATCGCTGACAAATCTCGAATTTCTGCCAAAGCTTGCCTAAAATTGCCTTCTGGCACATCATGGGTAACAACTACAATCTCTGCTAGTTGTCCTTGAAAGCCAGTTTGGACAATTGACTCTAAGCTAACGCCATAGTTACCAAAGCAAGTACCCAATTTACCAATAACTCCAGGTTGATCATTGGTGAGGAAACGGGCATAAAACCGAGTTATCAGTTCTGCCATCGGCGCAATTTGGCAATATTCTTGATGTCTACAAGTGAATAATGGATTTGGTACTACTGTATTGGTTTTGAGGATAGCAACTAAATTCAAGATATCTGATGTGACAGCACTGGCGGTTGCACCAGCACCAGCACCGGGGCCAAAAAACATTACTTGCCCGATGGGTTCTCCTTCGACAAGAATGGCATTGTAAACGCCGTTGATGCTAGCCAAAGGGTGAGCTTGAGGCACTAAGGTCGGATGAACTCTAACCCAAAGGGGGGATGATGGAGTATCACGTTTCGCGATCGCTAACAATTTAATCACAAATCCCAATTTTTCGGCGTAGGCAATATCTGTTTTGGTGACTTGCCGAATCCCTTCAGTATAAACATCTTGTAAGTTAATCCGTCCACCAAAGCTTAATGATGCGAGAATGGCAATTTTATCGGCTGCGTCGAAGCCATCGACATCGGCTGTGGGGTCAGCCTCAGCATAACCCAAACGTTGAGCATCAGCTAAAACATCGCTGAAGTTGCTGCCTTCTGTTTGCATCCGCGTCAGGATGTAGTTAGTTGTACCGTTGACGATGCCAGTTACCGTGTGAATCCGGTTAACACTTAAAGACTGCTTTAGGGGTTGAATCACGGGAATCCCACCACCAACAGAGGCTTCGATCATCACGTATACGCCAGCTTGATTGGCAGTTGTGAAAATTTCCGCCCCAAAGCGGGCGATCGCTGCTTTATTGGCGGTGACTACGTGTTTCCCATTACTTAAAGCTTTGAGGATTAGCGATCGCGCCGGTTCGAGTCCACCCATCACCTCAACAACTATATCTACCGCCGGATCGTTGACAATTGATTCTAAATCTGTGGTTATGACTTCCGTAGACAATTCTACTGCACGAGGTTTATCTAGCGATCGGACTCCCACCCGATAGATTTCTATCTCTTGCAACAATGGGTGACGCCCAGCGCTATCTTGCAATAACTGCACTGTTCCCGTTCCCACGGTGCCTAATCCCAGTATTCCTAGTTTCACACCCACAATTTTTGCACCCAATTTCACCAATAACAATTGTAGGTAGAGCGTTTGCCCTACCTACTGATTATCCTTCTTCCTTTGTCATTTGTCTTTCGTCCTTCATCCTTTGTCTAAAACCAATGACTAATGACCAATGACTAATGACCAATGACTAACTTAGTAAGTTTCCACGTGCCAGCGACCAGCTTTCTTGAGTTGCTTCTGGTAATCACTCCAGGTTACGCCTTCCTTAGCAGCAGCAGCAGTTAAGGCTGCATCGATACCTTCTTCCATACCTCGCAAACCGCAGATGTAGGTGTGGGTTTTTTCATTTTTAATCAATTGCCACAATTCATCTGCGTGTTCAGCTACGCGGTCTTGAATATACATTCTACCGCCTTGGGGATTTTTTTGTTCGCGGCTGATCGCAGCAGTGAGACGGAAGTTATCAGGATATTTTTGTTGAATTTCTTCCAGTTCTTCCTTATATAAAAGGTTTGGAGTTGTGGGGACGCCAAATATCAGCCAAGAAAATCCTTTAAATTGGTATTCTGGGTTAGCTGCTCTTTCCGCATCTTTAAACTGACGCCACAGATAAGCCCGCATCGGCGCAATACCTGTTCCGGTTGCCATCATAATTACATTAGCGTCCGGGTCATTGGGTAACAACATTTCCTTACCCACAGGCCCTGTAATTTTTACCTCTTCCCCTGGCTTGAGGAAACACAGGTGTGTAGAGCAAACACCGTAGACTGTTTCGCTAGTTTCTGGGTGCTTGTACTCCAACTGGCGCACACAGAGTGATACCGTTTTATCATCTACATCATCGCCATGACGAGTTGAGGCGATGGAATATAGTCTGAGTTTTTCCGGCTTGCCGTTTTTGTCCAATCCTGGCGGAATAATCCCAATACTTTGACCTTCTATATAGTTCAAATCACTACCAGATAGGTCAAATTTCAGGTGTTGAACAATACCAATACCACCTTCTTTGACTAGCGGCTCATTAGATATTACCTTGCCAATAAACGGAGCATTGGGACGGTAAGTGTTAACAGGAACGTCACCGTGGTCTTTTTTGGCTTTCGCTTGAGTCATGGTGTTGCCTTTCTTGTCCTTGTTCTGTTCTTCAGCACTATGAGCATTTACAGGTGTGGCTTTACCATTCCCTTCACTGTTAGCAGTTTCCCCAGATGTAGCTAACTCGCTGACAACGCTTGTAGCATTCCCAAATGGGGCTTTACCGTTAACCGACTGTAGCGCAGTTATGGGCTGGATGCTAACAATTGTGCCGCCTAGACGAGTGATACGTCGCATTTCTCGATTCATGCGGTTGTAAGGCACTCTGATGAACACACTGCCACTTTTCCGAATTGGGTAGTTAGTTTGATCAGTTTCTTCGCTCTGACGCAAACCTACCACTTCATAAAGGAAGATGCGGCTACCTAATTCTGTGTTGGCAGCACCCTCAACAGCACCTTGATTGTACATTCGTTCTACCACTCCGATAATTTACTTAACCGTTTTTCAAAAAAAAACTATTCCCCTACCTTGCCAGCTTTAGTTTACCGGATTTTTGTTTCACAAAACTGGAGAAAGAAGGAAAAACGGCATCATTAAATTAATGCCTTGCTAAGTACACTCACCCAAGACATGCAGGCATGGCAAAAAACACACCTGTTCACCTTCTAAGGTAAAGGATAAGTCTTGTGGAAAATGTTAATAATGAGTCAATTTAATCTTTTTTTCCTTAACTACCACCCCCATCAGGAAGATAGCTTTTTACCTGACTATCCAACGAGTAACTCAGAATAGCAAGTATTGTCACAGGGCTGCTTTGTTTGGTAGAAGCTACCGCTCAGGTTACTTCCAAAAGTTACTCTTGCGCTTGCTTGCTCTTAGAGGCAAAATTGATTTAAGCAGCTGTAATCAATTTCACTTGATGTGAAAAATCTCTCAACCTCTATTAAGTAAGTTGGCGCGAAAAAACCTAAATATGTTACGAAACGTAAATAGGCTTAAAACCCTTGTAAATGACGAAGGACAAATGACAAATGACAGCCTTAGCCAGTTAGCTTTAATTGCGCCGATCTACTTAGTGCCTTGCCATAATACCGACACTTCTATTTGGGAGCATCCCAAATGCGCAAAAACCTTGATACCCCTCATCCCCTAACCCCGAATCCCATGTTTGGGATTCGGGGAACTAGAATTATGTCTCCCCTTTCCCCTCTTTGGGAGAGGGGCTGGGGGTGAGGGAAAAGATTTAAGCTTGCATTGGGATGCTCCCTTCTATTTGAGCATATCCATAAATCTACAGTCAATAATTTGACTAATTCAAGTTGTTGGCTCATTCGTTAGATAGATTTTGGCTTTGAATACCTCAACTATTGTCGAGGCGAAATGACAATTTAAAAATTAGCTGCCAGGGTAAATTATACCTTATAGACTTGATTGTATAGAGTCACAAGTAGCCGAATGACAGCCCTGCGACACTTATGGCGATAGTGATCCCGATTTGTCAATTAAGAACTAAATCAACAAAATCATTGATGAACCATACTAATTCTTCTTGACAGCAATCTTGTATGGGATACCCCCTTCTGTTAAAATCAAATATACCACTAGGATTAAATACTTACCGGCATCAACATTCAGGCTAATCCGACGAGTAGCAACTTATTACTTTGTTGTTTAGGCGTTTGGTATCTTATAGCTGTGCTGGGTAGCAAGAACGCAGGAAAAACCAAAGGGGTAAACTCCTGGCTTCAGAATCTGCTGTGTGAAAAATTATTGACACAACTTTAGTATTTTAGAGGAGATTTATGACAAGTAAGCCGGAACGCGTGGTACTGATTGGAGTAGCCGGAGACTCTGGGTGCGGTAAATCTACGTTTTTGCGTCGCTTGATAGATTTGTTTGGTGAAGATTTAATGACAGTCATCTGTTTGGATGATTATCACTCCCTGGATCGCAAACAGCGCAAAGAAACAGGGATAACGGCACTAGACCCCAGGGCGAACAATTTTGACCTAATGTATGAGCAAATAAAAGCGCTCAAAAGTGGTCAAGGGATTGATAAGCCGATTTACAACCACGAAACCGGCTTGATTGATCCGCCAGAGCGGATAGAGCCGAATCATATTATAGTCGTTGAAGGGCTGCATCCTTTATATGATGAGCGGGTGCGATCGCTAATGGACTTCAGTGTTTATTTTGACATTAGCGATGAAGTCAAAATTGCCTGGAAAATCCAGCGAGATATGGCTGAACGCGGTCATCGCTACGAAGATGTATTAGCGCAAATCAATTCCCGCAAGCCTGACTTTGAAAAGTTTATCGAACCACAAAGAGAATTTGCTGATGTGGTTCTCCAGGTGTTGCCCACAAATTTGATCAAAAACGACACCGAGCGCAGAGTCTTAAGGGTGCGTATGCTCCAACGGGAAGGTAAGGAAGGCTTTGATCCAACCTACCTCTTTGATGAAGGGTCAACAATTAATTGGACTCCATGTGGACGCAAGCTGACCTGTTCTTACCCTGGTATGCAACTGTACTATGGTTCAGATGTTTACTACGGTCGCTATGTCTCAGTACTAGAGGTGGATGGTCAATTTGACAACTTGGAAGAAGTAATTTATATCGAAACCCATCTCAGCAATACATCCACTAAATATCAGGGTGAACTGACTCACTTGTTACTCCAGCACCGCGAGTATCCAGGTTCCAACAATGGTACTGGTTTCTTTCAAGTGCTTACAGGCTTGAAAATGCGTGCTGCCTATGAGCGGTTGACAGCTACGGAAGCAAAGTTAGCGGTTCAGGTTTAAAGCAGCAGTGTTTGTGTCAAAGCTTGTGGGGGCACTTCCGGGTGTCCCCCTTTTTTTGTGTTATTGAACACATTTGGGCTACAACATAATTAGCATAAATTAGATATTTCTCACCGACACTTAGCTTATGGTTAGTGGTTTTTGTCAAGATTAAGAAGATATTAACTACTTAGATATAAATATTGTTATGATTTCATAAATTAACGTGAGTTAGACGGCTGATGTGGTATTCGCCTAAGGAGCTCAATCAAAAGACCTCTAAAAGGTTTTACTACGCAAAACCTTAGCTCTCCGACTTGGAGAGAAACTTGAACTAAAGTTCAACTCAGGGAGAGGTTCATCAAACTCACGTTAAATTTAGATAGTTGAACCAAATACCACATTTACTCAGCGAAAAAAACTCAAGAAAGGAGGAATTTCCTTTGTCTCGTCGATATTTATTTACCTCCGAGTCAGTCACCGAAGGTCATCCAGATAAAATCTGCGATCAGATTTCTGATACTATTCTCGATGCCCTACTGACACAAGACCCCAGCAGCCGTGTCGCTGCCGAAGTAGTAGTTAATACTGGTTTGGTGCTAATCACTGGTGAAATAACCACCAAAGCCAATGTGAATTTCGTCAATCTCGCCCGCGAAAAAATTGTCGAAATTGGCTATACCAATGCCGATAATGGCTTTTCTGCCAACAGTACCAGCGTTCTGCTGGCTTTAGACGAACAATCACCTGATATTGCCCAAGGCGTTAACACCGCCCAAGAAACCCGCCAACAAGATAGTGATGAGCTATTCGACAAAATTGGCGCCGGCGATCAAGGTATAATGTTCGGTTTTGCCAGCAACGAAACACCAGAACTGATGCCCTTACCCATCAGTCTCGCCCACCGGATTGCTCGCCGATTGGCAGCAGTCCGCAAAACAGGTGAATTGTCATACCTGCGTCCTGACGGTAAAACCCAAGTAACTGTAGTCTACGAAGATGGGCAACCAGTAGGTATTGATACGATTCTGATTTCCACTCAGCATACAGCCACTATTGGGGAAATTACGGATGAGGCGGCGGTACAAGCCAAAATTAAACAAGACCTTTGGTCAGCAGTGGTCGAACCTGTTTTTGGCGACATTGACGTTAAGCCTAACGATCAGACACGTTTTTTAGTCAACCCCACTGGCAAATTTGTCGTTGGTGGCCCTCAGGGAGATTCTGGTCTGACAGGACGGAAAATAATTGTTGACACCTACGGTGGTTATTCACGGCATGGTGGCGGCGCTTTTTCTGGCAAAGACCCCACGAAGGTAGACCGTTCTGCTGCCTATGCGGCTCGCTATGTGGCGAAAAATATTGTCGCCGCCGGGTTGGCAGAAAAAGTTGAAATCCAGCTATCTTATGCTATTGGTGTAGCGCGACCAACAAGTATTCTGGTGGATACCTTTGGCACTGGCAAAGTAGATGAAGAAACCTTGTTGAAATTAATCAACCAGCACTTTGAACTACGCCCGGCCGGGATTATCCATACCTTCAACTTACGCAATTTACCAAGTGAACGAGGCGGACGTTTTTATCAGGACGTCGCGGCTTACGGTCATTTTGGGCGGGCTGATTTAGATTTGCCTTGGGAACAGACCGATAAAGCCGAATTGTTGAAGCAAGCAGTAAACGAGTCACTTTCGGCAGTAGTTGCTCCGGCACTAACTTAGCCTTATACGCTACTGCAAAAACTTAGTTTATCTACGTGAGGGTATTGGCAACTTGACAAGTTACTTATGCCCTCATTTTTTGCTAGCCACCTGAATATCTAAAAGTAAAACAAAAATTTATCGTAAATAAACGTGAGTTCGACAAGTCTTATTTGACCTCTCCCCCAGCCCCTCTCCGAAGCGGAGAGGGGAGCAAAAAGCTTAATTTTTCGTTGCTCCTCCCTTTCCGTTTCCCAGAGGGAGGCTGGGAGGGAGAGGTTCATCGAACTCACGTTAAATAAAAGGGTTTAAGACCCCAACCATTACACGTAGCGTCAGTTTCAGTCGGGGTTTAAATCCCCGTCTGAAAATGTCTTTAATTACGAATTACGAATTACGAATTACGAATTATTTAACACTGCCTTTTTCGGGGTTGCGATCGCAGGAAGGCTCTCAAAGGAACAGCTTGAGCCAATACTGCACGCTTTGTGAATATTCGTAGGTTGGGTTGAGGCAATGCGTTACCCAACAAACCCATGAAAATGTTGGGTTTCGTTCCTCAAACGCCACGTGCTTCAAGTCGGGGAACCCGCCCAACGCAGTGGCTCCCCAACCTACACATTTTTTATTTTTTTGCCAAAACCTACGCACTATTGAATAAGAAACCCCCTCTGCTTTTGTCATCGTAAAGTGATTACAACGCAGAGGGGTTTCATTTATCTTAATATTTTTGTACAGGCAGGTTTTAAGGATAATGCTGGCAAAAAACTAGTTTATTTGATTTCAAACCCGCCAAAACCGATGTTGTGTTGACTTTAACCTGCCAACTTGGTTCAACCTAGTCCCAATCGGGAATTTCGGCATCTTCTCCACCAATACCGATTCCAGTGTTAAATATTTCGGCATCCGTGAGATTCAGATCATTCATTGATGCTTTATACACATTAGAATCGTGAATTGTAGCGCGAGTAAAATTTACTCCGTTGAGATTGGCTTGCTTCAAATTAACATTGGTTACATAAGCGGATGTTAGGTCAGCACCTGCCAAGTTTGCACCAGTTAAGTCAGCACCTTCGAGGTTAGCGCCTACAAGGTTTGCTCCTTGGAGCTTCGAGCCTCTCAAGTCAGCACCAATTAAATGAGCGCCACTCAGGTTAGCTCCCGATAGTTCACACTTAATACATTCCCCAGTTGAAAGCAGCTTTTGTAAGTCCTGCGGATTTTCGGCTCTAACCGAGCTAGTGAAAAATAGGGGAGTTGCTAAGGCCATGGCCGCTAATAGCTGGAGTTTCATAGTTTTCCCCCTTAATAATCGAGTTGCGTCCGTTCTGTCCCTCACGACTCTATTATCTCACTAAACTTTGTGAGGTCAATCTGTCTCGTGACAAGTTAATTGTGGTATGAAACAGGGATAAAAGTGAGGTCACAAATGCCATTAAGTCTGATTTTTGGCGATTTTTACCCGATAATTCCTCAAAAAATGACAGTGTTAAATCACTATTAAATCTTTTTAAAAGCTTGCACTCTCCCCATAGTTGGATTTATGTAATAAGTATTTATACTTGTTAAGATTAGTTTAAGCCTTCAGAAATTCTCGCATATACTGATTAACCAACTCAGGCTGTTCTTGCTGCACCCAATGGCCACAATTGGGAATGTACTTGATTTGAAAGTCCCTGACATAGGCTGCGGTGTCGTAGGTTAGTTCCTTGCCAAGTGCGGTGTCATTTTCTCCCCAAATCATCAGTGTTGGCACTTTCAAAACGCCCCAATTTGGATTTAGCATTTTCTGTTGAAAAATATTGCGGTAGTAGTTCAACATTGCCGTGAGGGCACCGCGTTTTGCAGCAGCATTCTTATAAGCGTTAATATCCGCTTTGGTGAAAGCACTCTCGTTAAATGCCGTACCTTGAAAAAGTGTTTCAATAGCTTGGTAGTCTGAAGATTGTAAAAGTAATTCTGGTATCCACGGTAATTGAAAGATAAATATGTAGTAACTACGCAATAACTGTTGAGGAGTGCGTAAGCCTTGGGAAAATTTAGTAGGATGAGGCAGGTTAAGTATAATTAATTGCTCTAGCATTTCCCGGTGAGCATAGGCAAAATTCCAAGCGATCGCACCACCCCAATCATGTCCAACTAATACACATTTTTGGTATCCTAGCGCTTTAATTACTCCCTCAACATCTTTGATAAATTCATTCATGACATAAGCTGATTGCTCTGTTGGTTTATCACTATCGTTGTAGCCACGCAAATCAATGGCGACGACTTTAAAATCTTGGGCAAATTCTGGTATTTGATGCCGCCAAGAGTACCAAAATTCAGGAAACCCGTGCAACATCAACATTAAGGGGCCTTCACCTTGGGTAACGTAGTGTAACTTCACCCCATTAGTCGTTATATAATCGTGTTTCCAAGTCCGTTCTATTACAGACATACGTTGTATTTTTTGTTGGTGATAGTTATTATGTGTAATATTTTTCGTCAAAACATCTGTTAAAAGATAGTTTTAAAATGCTTTGGTAGCGATCGCACCCAATATCCATGATTGGGCATTTCACTTGGCTCTTACTGCATTAGTCCAGAATATCTGGTGCAGGCAATTGAATACAATAGTCAACATTAAGTTTTGTAATGGCGATTGGTTATTGAGCGAAGTCGAAATATAACCCCAACACAAAACTTGGTTTTTTATTGAACCAGGGGACTTAAACCCCCAAACTTAGTACAATATTTTATAAATTCGTAGCGAATTCTCTTTGCGAACCTTTGCGCTTCCCTTTGCGCCCCTTTGCGTTTAAATTTCAACCCTCAATTCGCCACGATTTTATGCAAAGCTGTACTTAGTTAAAAATATTTTTTAAGTGGAGATGCACGTGGAATTTAAATTACCAGTGGAACAGGTAATTAAGACTTTAAAAGAGGATTTACCAACACTTTTTGAAAAAGATATTTCTTATGAAATTTATACACAGAATATCTATTTCAAAGATCCGGTAAATACATTCAAATACAAATTTAACTATCGGATTATATTTTGGACATTGCGATTTCACGCTCGGCTATTTTTTACCCAAATTTACTTTGATGTACATGAAGTATCTCAGTCAGCCGAAGACACGATTCTAGCAAAGTGGACGGTGCGGGGAGTGTTACGCGTTCCTTGGAACGCTGGGTTGCTTTTTAATGGCTATTCAACATATAAACTCAACCGAGATAATTTGATATACGAGCATATCGACACCTGGGATAGAAAACCAGGGGAGATTTTAAAACAGTTTTGGCAAAGGGGAGAAACAGCTAATTAGATACATAATGAGTTAAAAGTTTATCCAGAATAAGCAGAGAAACGCCGAAATAAGAAATTAATGTATGTTATAGCGTTTCCTAATCACATGAGGTACATCGAAAGCCCCCTCTTCGCTTGCTCTTAGGGGGTTGGGGGTGGGGTTCTTGTACCGCACTGAATTGAGAACCGCTATATCAGTCAATACGGTTCACAAAAGGGCTGAAACTCTTTTTTTTACGAACCACAGAGGCGCAGAGAACACAGAGAGAAGAGAGAAGAGAGAAGGAGGAAATGCTTAACCCAAGTGTATTGTGTTATCAGTCGGAAAAAGCTACAACAATTCTGCCAAAAACACGCTGATTGCTGTGAAGCACTTGATGACTCCTGAATTCTTCTTCAACTTGCCCATTGCTGCAAGATGTAGGCATAAAAAGCCTCTTTATCTACCTGATCCATCGCAGAAATTTTCCGACCACCAGTAACTACTTTAGTACGCCCCTGACTAAGACCAGTAGTAATAATTTCTGTTTCCCATTGACGCAATTGATAAAATTCTGGATGTCCCAAATAAGCTGTTGCTAAGACATCCCAGAAATAATAATCTTGAGGGATAACTAGTGCATAACATTGTCCGGCTAAATCAGAGATGGGATAGTGGCGTTGTCGTCCCATTTTTTGCACTAATTCTGATGTAACTGGGACATTGTTTGTTAAATCTAAAGGGCACATTATAATTTCAATTTGCGTTTCCCATACCCGTGCTGCTGAAATTGCGTCCCAATAAACATTCCATTCGGCAGAACCATCTTGTCCTGCTTCCAGACTTTTTTCCACATTACCACCCACATTTAATGCACCCCCCATCCACACAATTTTGTGAATCTTGGCTTCAATATCTGGTGCTTTGTCCAAAGCTACTGCTACCGTCGTCAACGGCCCAGTTACCATCAAGGTTACGGGGCTTGATGCGTCACGTAACACCTGGATCATGAAATCTTGACCCGTTTCGGCAACCAAAGGCGTAGTGATGGTTTCCCTTTGATTGAGAATGGGGAGATGGTCAACGATAAACGAATCACGGCGATAGAGAGTAGGAAATGGATTGATACCGCGCACAGTGCTTTCTGCTACCGGAATATGAGAAAATCCCATCAAATCGATAATTTTACGTGTAGCGCTAACAGCCGGTTGAACATAGCAATCTGCTGGAGTGACGACAACACCAAGGAGTTCAATATGATCCATCGTCAACAGCAGCATAGTTGCTAGGTAATCATCTACACCGCCATCGTGATCCATTAATACTAGTTGTTTTGTCATAGAAGGAGAATTAATTAATTAATATGGATGAGTTTATGGAAGCTGCTATTCAAGAAGCAAAACAAGGCAGACAAGAAGGTGGAATTCCCATTGGTTCGGTTCTCATCAAGGATGGCAAAATTCTCGGCAGAGGACACAATAAACGTGTGCAAGACGGCGATCCTGTCACCCACGCTGAGATCGATTGTCTCCGCAATGCTGGAAGAGTTGGCAGTTATAGAGGTACAATACTCTATTCAACTTTAATGCCGTGTTATCTGTGCGCTGGGGCAGTGGTACAATTTGGCATTAAAAAAGTTATCGTCGGAGAATCCAGAACTTTTCCTGGTGCTAAAGAATTTATGGTATCTCACGGTGTGGAGGTCATTGATCTTAATCTTGACGACTGTGAGCAAATGATGAGTGAGTTTATTGAAACTAACTCCGAACTTTGGAATGAAGATATTGGTAAATAGTCATTTGTCATTGGGCATGAGTTATTCTCTTTGTCTGTCTCCCGCACTCCTTACTCCCCTACTCCCCTTTCTCTAAGAAATGCATCAAATGTAAATCTATCCGGTAGAGAAGTTTGTGCGCCTGGTTTTGTCGCCGCCAAAGCACCTGCTGCTGCGCCCCAAAGAACTGCTTGATGTAAAGAAAGTCCTTCAAAAAGTGCCGCCGCTAAACCGCCATTGAAAGCATCGCCAGCAGCTACTGTGTCAACTGCATGAACTGGAAACGCGGGTACAAAAAACTTTTCCTCAGCAGTGGCACAAAAAACTCCGTTGTAACCCAGTTTGACGATCGCACATTTCACGCCCCGTTGCAATAAAACCGCAGCTGCTTTGGCTGCTTGTTCTTCTCCATCTACAGAAAAACCCACTAACTGCCCTGCTTCAACTTGATTCGGTGTAATAATATCTACCAATGGATACAGTTCATCTGGTAAATTAGATTGTGCGGGTGCGGGGTCGAAAATTACTTTAATGTTTGCACGTCGTGCCACTTGAGCAGCAGCAACCACGGCAGTAATCGGAATTTCTAGTTGCAAAAGTAATGCTGTAGCTTCTGGTAATAAGTGGGATAATCGCTCTACATCTTCTTGATTGACGTGCCCATTTGCACCAGGAATGACGACGATTTGATTTTCACCAGTATGACTTACGATGATAATAGCGACTCCAGAACTAACAGTTTCATCCACAAAAATGTGATCAGCCTGCACACCAGATGTTTGCAAATTGTTAACAAGTTCTGTACCAAAATCGTCTGCGCCTACACGCCCTACCATGTGGGTAGGAATTCCCAATCTTGCTAATGCTACGGCTTGATTAGCTCCTTTACCTCCCGATACTTTAAAAAAGTCTTCTCCTAACAACGTTTCTCCTGCGACTGGTAAATCAGGTGTTGTTGCTACCAAGTCTATATTTATGCTACCGAAGACGATAATACTCATGATGCTGATTTCTATTGATCATGAATTATTGGTTAATAGTGAATAGCTTTTGGCTATTGAGCGTTGAGGATTTTTGGTACTTTAAAAAATTCGCCTTCCTGTTCAGGCGCACTCTTAAGAATACTTTCCCGGTCAGGATAGGGTTGCAATTCATCCTCGCGCGTAACATTTTTGACATCAATCGCTCGTGTCGTTGGGGGCACATTACTGACATCAAGTTCATTCAGTTGTTCGATATAGTCGAGAATATTTCCTAACTGGGTAGTGAATTGTTCCTCTTCTTCTGGAGTCAATTCTAAACGAGCAAGGTTAGCTACTTTGTGAACTTGTTCTTGGTCAATCATAAATTGTCATTGGTCATTGGTCATTAGTCATTGGTCATTAGTCATTGGTCATTAGTCATTGGTCATTGGTCATTGGTCATTGGTCATTGGTCATTATTCAAATAACAAAGGACAAAGGACAAATGACAAAGGACAAATGACAATTGGTCATTGGTCATTAGATATCTCCAGAAAATA